>CAZZZX010000005.1:0-26187 GCA_964658585.1 uncultured Novosphingobium sp. | reverse complement strand
CACCAGCGGCGGTGAGCGCTCGAATGACATCAAGGATCGGCATCGCCTTGCCCGCATCGGCTTGTGCCTTTCCAAGCGAAGCGGCTTCTTTGAAAACCCTCGCTCGCTTGTCCTCCGGCTTGAGGAGCGGCTTGAGAGCGATCACGTTGCGGATGCTAAGGTCCTGCGGTTCTGGGAACGCGGCCATAAGTTCGACCGGTAGACGCGCCAGATCGAGATACCGCGTCAGCCAGCTTTCGCTCACATTGATACGCTCAGCCATCGTCTTCTGACGACCGTCATAATAGGCACCGAGCGCCCGGAGGTAGTCTCGGGCGCGTTCCAGATCCGTGAGATCATCACGTGCCCTGTTCTCGATATCGGCTAGCCTGAAAGCCTCCTCGTCACCGATTTCCCGGATATCGACCAGGAACTTGAAGTCGGGGTAGTTGTGTGTGCGCAGCCAACTGATCGTCCAATGGCGCCTGGCCCCACAGATCACCTCAAAATCGATGTTCGGATCGCCAGCCACCCGGCGTACGATCGCGGGCATTTCCTGCCGCCCCTGCGCCTTGATGCTTTCGATCAGGTCGCCACAACGCTCTTCATTTAGCAGCGCATATTCGCGATTGTGGCCCGTCCACATCCTGCATCGCGCAGGATCGACCAACTCGTGCGTGCGAGTAACGACGGCGCCAGATGCAAGTTCGGCAATCCGATTGCTTCGACCTGTCAGTACGTTTGCAGCAATACCGCTCCGCCGCGGCGCGGCCTCGGTCGTAAGGTCGATCCCAGCGGCCAAATCAGCCGCGAAGCCACTGTTTTTTCCGCTCATGCGGCCCTCCTTTTACCCAGAATTGCACGCGTGCAATTTCGCGGGTTCACGCCAATGCCTCCTGGCGCAACCGTGTCCGGTGACTTGGCCACATCGACCGGACATCGACCTCGATTTCTTGGTTCACCCCGTCGAGATACGCCAGGCAACGATTGCGGACCTGCGAACTCGTGGCAGGCCCATCGAGTTCATAGACCGTCATCAATCGAGCCGTGGCGTTGTCGATCTCTGCTGAATCCTTCAGCGGCGTACGGATCATCGCATGACCGAACAACGTCCTCATCAGATTGAGCAGTTCCTTCTGCATCGACTTGTTTTCGTCGACCTTCGAGGCGACGAACCGAAGGAATTGTAACTCCGGCGCGAGGCCTCGCTCGGCCAATTGCTCGATTGTTTCATCAAGCATCGAGAGGAACGCGGCGGTTGACGAGAAGTCCATCACGGTCGGCGGAACCGGCACTATCAGCGCGTTAGCAGCGCGCAGGACGGAAAGTGAGATTGCCCCCAGCGCGGGTGGCGGATCCATGACAATGACGTCAAATCGATCCGAGATGCTGTTGATCCCCTGACGCAGACGATCGAGCAGTGCGCCACTGCCCCGCGCCATGCGCGCCGCAAGTTCATACTCCGACTGAAAGAGCCGCAAGTTGGCCGGGATGAGTTCCAGCCCGTCGAAATGGGTTTTGCGCAGAGCGTAGTCGAGGGAGGTTCGTTCTTCCTCCCGCAGATAGGGATAGAGCGTATCGTCCTCGGTGAGATCAAGGTCTGGGACGTAGCCGAACAACGTGGTCGCAGATGCCTGGCTATCGCAGTCGATCAGCGCCACGCGGTAGCCGCGAATGGCGAGGTACTGGGCGAGGTGAACTGCCACCGTCGATTTGCCAACGCCGCCCTTGAAGTTCTGAACCGCAACGACACAGCACGGATCGTCTGCACTCCGGTAGGGCCGCGTCCCGAACACACCGCGCATGTCGTTGATCTGCGCAAGTGTGTAACGCTCACGCCGGTTGTTATCGCCTCGGACGGGTTCCGGAAGTCGGCCGTCCTTTTCCGCATCCCGAATCGCTGCAGCGGTTCGGCCCACGAGTTCGGCCGCCTTGCTGATGGTAAAAGTAGGCTCGCGCCGGTCGTCCGCTCTGGCGCTTCGGGCGGAATCGCGGAGCTTTTCCAAGACGGAGGACGTGCGAGCCGCCAATGTCGCGACCGACACCAGATCCTGGGTGCCCTCGATATCCAGCGCTGTTGACATACACCCACCTTTTGAAATTCGAGGTAACGTGCACTCACTTGCGCTTTTTTGTCAAGAAACTCGATTATTTCGAAAGTACCGAGGCCGTTTAGTCACGCTGAGCGCCGGTTTCACCGCCTAGCCTGACTCGGTGGGGGATTGGCAAATTGCACGCGTGCAATTTCTACTGCGCGCGACCCCGACGAGTCACCCAACCTTCACAGAACCCCGTCCAAGCTGATATGAGTTTTGGACCGCGAAGCTTCCCCAAGCGCTCGCCCATCTGCGACCTGAACCCACCGGCAATCAGATCGATATCCCAGCCCCCGCCGCTGCGGCGCGCTATCGCCGCGAGCTCTTCAGCGCCGAACCGTATCGAGCCAGTCGGAAACGTTTCGCCAGCCGTCTTCGCAGCTTGCCCTGACTTCGCTGCCGGCAATGTAGGGGCCGCTAGGCTTACCGACTCCACGGACCCATCCCGCCGTTGTTTGCGGCCTCCCGAATGCCGCTCAAGTTCGTCGACCGTCGCAATCAATTCAGGAGCATCCTTCGGCTCGAACCGGAACTCAATCTCTGCGACCGTCCTGCCTTGGCGAATCTCACGCCACTCGACGCGGAAATGGGCGAGTTGATCGATCTCGGCCTTAGCCTTTTCCAGGACCTTCCGACGCAGCTGGGCAAAATCAGTATAAACTTCTGGAGGCACTCCCAACGCAGCGCGCAGAGCGGTCATGTCGCCACGCCAGGTCGCTTGTCGTCTATGCAGACGCAGAGCGCCGAGCTCATACAGCCGCAATGCGTAGTTCGATCGAAAACCGAGGACAGCTTGCCGGTTAAGAACAGCATAGGTCTCTGAAGCCTGGATCAGCTTGCGGGCGTCGGGCGTAAATTCCCATTCGATCCATCCGGCCTCCCCTCCGTCCTCCTCGGTTTCCTCACGCGATCGCGAGATTAGCGAGAACAACGTGGTCGCTTTCTTGCCTCGCCAGGACTTGTCATCGATTGCGAAGAGCGTTCGATGAAGCTCCTGCAGCATATCCGTTATCCGCTCGTTACCCTTGTGACCGCGGCGGATATCCGCTTTCCGCATCCGGTGAGGCTTGTCTTCCCAGGCATCTCCGCCGGCAGCAAGGATCATAAGAGCGAGTAGTCGAGACGCCGTGAGGCTAAGCGACTCACCTTTGACGAATTTGACCTCGATGATGCTGCCGGGTTTGGCGAACTCGTCGCCGCCTTTAGCGCGCAGGGCTGCTGCTACTCGCATTGCGCGGCCAGGCGAAACCTCCTCGGTGTCACCCTCGACTGCAACAACACTATCGCTATTATCGGCGTCCATGCGATATTACGATCAGAATTAGGGTACGGAGAGAGAGTTGCTGCCTGACCTGACCTCTTGCGTCAAGTCAGGTCAGGGAACGCGGGCTCTCTACATCCCCCAATCGGTCAGGATGAAATGGGCAGCCGATGTCGGAAAACTCCTCTGATTCCGCCGAGTCGCGCGGTCCGGTTTCGAACCCTCGATTATGGCCGAGTTTCGGTCGTTTTCTCTTCGCCATTCACGCTGAAGATTGCTGAATGATGAAGCGATTGCTTGCTCCCCCAATCGGTCAGGTTAGTCCCCGGATGGTCAGGAATGATCCCCCGATTGGACAGGTAAATGCCCCCAAGCGGTCAGCCAAACTCCCCCACGCAGTCAGCTAGCTCGGCCTACCCGGTTGTTTTATGGTCATAATTTCGGCCCGAATTAGAATCTTTTGAATCATGAATCCTTCCGCTGCGAGCAGCGGCGTTGTTTTAAAGAGATTTTAAAAGGGTAAGGGCCGAGTCGCGAACCTCAAGCAGAGCGGCGCTATGATCCGCGTCCCCCTGTCCGGGGGGATACCTCCAGGTCAGCTTATCACGGTAGCATGACGATCTCGATCCTCGGCATGTGCGCCGCGAGACGAGATGCTCTGCGCACCGACAGCAGCTCGTTGTCGCTTGGCAGACTCAGCGAGGAGGTCGCATGATCAATTTTGCCAAGTTTGAGATCATCGGACGGATTGGTGAGATCGACGCCAAGCCGAAGGTCACGAACGTATCTGTTTGCGCGAACTATCGTCGGCGTGGCGAAGGAGATCAGTGGATCGAGGAGAGCTACTGGAACCGCGTCGTCATTTTCAGCGACGGCCAGCGGAAGTATATCGATGATAAGGCCCAGGTGGGCGATCTCGTTCGGATCGCTGGACGGCTGCGCGATAGCTCTTACGAGCGCGACGGCACCACACATTACACAACAGACCGGATCGTCGAGGAGTTCGGCGTGCTCGCGGGAAAGGCAGCATAGCCCCGTGCCCCGTCCCCCCGATCGGGCAAGAGGAAAGGGGGCAGGCGCGGAGCGAACCTTGGCTTACATTAGGAGTTTCGCCCATGCCGGCCACCATCGACGCAGCGGTCCGCGCCAAACAAATTGTTGAGAGTTTGGGCGGGCGTTGGTCCGGAACGCGCGGAGAGTGCCGTTGCCCTGCCCATGACGATCGCTCGCCGAGCCTATCGGTCCGGCTCGGGACCAAGGCCATCCTGTTCAAATGTTTTGCAGGCTGCACCGCGTCCGATATCCTCAAGGCGCTGGAGCGTCAGGGCCTCCATGATCGGGCCCCCGTTCATGTAGAATTGCGCGCATCGTCCCGCGATCTGAGCGGACTGGCCAGGACGTTATGGCAGCACAGCATGCCGGTCGAAGGCACGCCAGCCGAGGCGTATCTTCAAGCACGCAGGATATACACATCAGCCCCAGAACTGCGCTTCAACCCGCAGACGATCCTCGGCAAGGGCAAGGATCGGCGCAGCCTTCCGGCGCTGATCGCGGCCGTGAGAAATGAGCTCGGCCTCGTTGCCGTGCACCGCACATTCCTCGACCCAGCCGACATTCTGCGACGCCCCTTCCGCAAGCCCAAGCTGGCTTTGGGTCTTCTGGGTTCAGGCAGCGTACGGTTTGGTGAGCCCGACGACATACTGGGTATCGCCGAAGGGATCGAAGATGCCCTGTCTGCCTCTGACTGGTTTCAATTGCCCGTCTGGGCTGTGCTTGGTGCCGAACGCTACGCTCATGTCGGGATTCCGTCCCATGTGAGGCGTGTGATCGTTTTTGGTCAGAGAAACAAAGCGGCGAAGATTTGCCTGGGGCGGGCGCGCGAGCACCTCGCCGCGAATGGGCGGGTCGTGGAGGAATGGCTCCCGTCCGAGCATGATGACTGGAATGACGCACTTCGCGATCGATTTGCTCGCAATGCTCTCCCTCGGACCGAGATTCACCTACATTCCCACTGAAGAGGGGAGGAGGCCTCCGGCTTGTTGATCCGGTGATGAGCACCGGGCGACAAGAAGGAGACCCTCGATGCGCACCTCAGCCGCAGCTCTCGAACTCGATTTCACTGAACCCTCGATTACCGCCGCCAAGGCGGTTGCCGACACCATGGCCAGGCATGGATCGCTCCAGCGCGACACGCTGCTGTGGGTCATGGAACAAGCCTATGGTGGTTCCTCGGCCGATGGTCGCTGGTCGCTTCGCGACGCTTACGACATGCTCGAACTCGCCCAGGTCATGCATCTGGCCAAAGCCGACCTTCCCTCCGCGCCGAACGATTGTCTTGCTGCGCTGACCGAGTTGGTCGCCAACCTACCGACGCACACGGTTCGCAGTGAGGAGCAGATCGAACTCCAGCAATTCTCGACTCCCGCCCCGATCGCGTACTTGGCGACCCTTGCTGCCCGTATCGCCACGACCGACCTGGTCCTCGAACCCTCTGCCGGCACCGGCCTTCTCGCGGTCTTCGCACGGTGCGCCGGTGCCCGCCTGGTCCTCAACGAGATCGATCCGGCCCGCGCCGACATGCTTTCTGCCGCCTTCCCAGATGTGGCTGTCACACGTCACGATGCCGAGCTGATCCACGATCTTCTGCCACCCACGATCCGGCCCACTGCCGTCCTCATCAACCCGCCATTCTCGCGCAGCATCGGTCGCCATGCCGACCCGCTGGCTGCCTTCCGGCATCTTCGCGCCGCACTCATGCGGCTCGGCGCCGGAGGTCGCTGCGCTGCGATCCTGCCTGATCGCATCGACACATCGAGCCGCGCCTGGGCCAAGGCGACTGCGGGTTGCGCGCTGACCCTCCACCTCGAGCTGCCGGCGAACGCCTATGCCAAGCATGGCACCAGTCAGACAGTGAAGATCATGGTGCTGGAGAAAGGCACCGGCGATCACGCAGAGCTGCTCCGGTGCGGATCCCTCGCCGAGGCGCTCGCCGCGATCGTGGCGAGCTCCGGCAGCCCCGAACCTGTCGCGCGTGTGTCCACGCCGCAGCTCGCCCGCCCGAATGGGCGTGGTTCGCTGCTTGGCCGCCTCGCCAGCAAGCAGCGCCTCACAACGCCTACGGCCAAGGCAGCGCAGTCGCTCGACGCGATAGCGATCGACTATACCGTGTTCGCCGAACCGCTGCCGACCGGCGAAGCCGTGGGCGTGTACCTGCCCTACCGCCCGAGCCGGATCGCGATCCCGTGCGCGTCCGCGCATCCGACAGCGCTGGTGGAATCGATCGCTATGGGCTCGATCACCGCGCCCCGGCCGTCCTACGTTCCTACCCTCTCGCAGTCCGTCGTGGACGCGAAGACGCTCTCCGATGCTCAGATCGAGACGCTGATCTACGCCGGCGACGCCTTCGAGCGCGACATTCCCGGCCTGTTTAAACCCGTCGAGGAGGGCCTGTCGCTCACCCCTGACGAGTTTGGGAGCGCCTATCGGACCGGCTTCTTCCTCGGTGACGGCACCGGCGCCGGCAAAGGCCGCCAGGTCGCCGCGATCATCCTCGACCAGTGGCTGCGCGGTCGCCGCAAGCACATCTGGATATCGAAGACCGAAACGCTGCTCGAAGATGCGCGTCGCGACTGGACCGCGGTCGGCGGTCTCGCGCTCGACATCCAGCATCTCAACCAGTGGAAACTCGGCACGCCAATCGGTGCAGCCGAAGGCGTCCTGTTCCTCACCTATGCGACACTCCGCTCCAACCGCGGCGACAAGGGCACCCGGCTCCAGCAGATCCTCGAATGGGTCGGCGTTGACTATGACGGCATGATCGTGTTCGACGAGGCGCACGAAATGGCCGGTGTCGCAGGCGGCGAAGGCAGTTTCGGCACCAAACAAGGCTCCGACCAGGGCATCGCCGGCGTCCGCCTGCAGAACCTCCTGCCGCGCGCCCGCGTCCTTTACGTCTCCGCGACCGGCGCGTCCGACGTCAACAATCTGGCCTATGCCACGCGGCTCGGCCTGTGGGGTCCGGGCACGGCGTTTGCCGATCGCCGGACCTTCGTCGACTCCCTGCGCCGTGGCGGAATCGCGGCACTGGAGCTCATCGCGCGCGACCTGAAAATGCAAGGGCTCTACGTCTCGCGCGCGCTGAGCTTCGCCGGTGTCGAGTATGACATCCTCGAACACAAGCTCACCGTCGACCAGATCGAGGTCTATGACGCCTATGCCGATGCCTGGGCGATCATCCACGCGAACCTGCGGGCTGCGCTGGACGCGACCCGCGTCACCGACAGCTTTTCGAACGACACCTACAACAGCGGTGCCAAGGCAGCCGCGTTGTCGATTTTCGAATCCACCAAGCAGCGGTTCTTCTGCCAGCTTCTGATCGGCATGAAGCTCCCGTCGCTCATCCCCGCGATCCGCGCCGATCTCGCACGCGGCGAAAGCGTCGTCGTCCAGCTGGTTTCCACCTCCGAGGCGATGCTCAACCGGGCGCTCGCCGCGCTGACCGTCGAAGAACGGGCGAACCTCGATATCGAGTTGTCGCCGCGCGAGTTCCTCATGTCCTACCTGACCGCCGCCTTCCCGGTGCGGCAAATGAAAACCTTTGTCGACGACACCGGCAAGACCCGCTCAGAACCGATGTCGGACGAGGACGGCCGTCCTGTGTTCAGCCAGGAAGCGCTGGAGATGCGCGAAAACCTGCTTGAGCAGCTCTGTGCCCTGCCCGTCGTCGGCTCTGCCCTCGATCATATCATCGGGCATTTCGGCACCGATGCCGTCGCCGAGGTTACGGGGCGTAGCCGGCGCGTCATCATGGATGCAGGCGGCCGTCAGCGCGTCGAAAGCCGCAGCCCCCGCACTAATCTCGCCGAGACCGACGCCTTCATGCGCGGCGCGAAGAAGATCCTGATCTTCTCCGACGCTGGCGGCACCGGTCGCAGCTACCACGCGAGCCTTACTGCTGAGAACCAGTCGCGTCGCAACCACTATCTCCTCGAACCGGGCTGGCGCGCCGACGCCGCCATCCAGGGGCTCGGCCGCACGCACCGCACGCATCAGGCAACAGCACCACTGTTCCGGCCGGTGTCGACCGACTGCCGGGGCGAACGTCGCTTCATTTCGACGATCGCACGCCGGCTCGACAGCCTGGGCGCGCTCACCCGAGGCCAGCGCCAGACCGGCGGTCAGGGCCTGTTCGACCCGCGCGACAATCTCGAAAGCGACTACGCCAAGGAATCGCTCGAACAGTGGTTTCGTTTGCTCGCCAATGGCAAGCTGCGCTCGACCACGCTGGACGAGTTCCAGAAGCTGACCGGCCTCGAGCTGGAGGGCGACGGTGGCGGCCTCAAGGAAGATATGCCGCCCATCCAGCGTTGGCTCAATCGTATCCTCGCGCTGCGCATCGCCATGCAGAACGCGATCTTCGACGAGTATCTCGGCTTGATCGAGGCCCGCATCGAGGCGGCGATGGAAGCCGGCACGCTCGATCTTGGCGTCGAGAGCATCAACGCCGAGCGCATCACGATCCTCGATCGCACCGTGATCCGGCGCGACGAAACGAGCGGCGCCGAGACCGAGATCCTCCGGTTGGAAACCGAGGAACGCTACAAGCCGCTCGCGCTTGATCGCGCTTTGCGGATGCTCGGCGACGACGCCCGCCCGATCATCAACCGCAAGTCGGGCAAGGCCGCGATCCGGTGCAGCACCTACTCGCTCACCGATGACGACGGTGAGATCGTACGCCGGTACGAGCTGGTACGCCCGACGCGCACCGAGCGGATGCGGCAGGATCTTCTCCTCGAGACGATGTGGGAAGATACGAGCGAGGAGGAGTTCGCCGCGCTCTGGCAAGCCGAGGTCGAGGAGATGTCGGGCAAGACCCGCACCAACACGCTCTACCTCGTTACCGGCCTGCTGCTGCCGGTGTGGGACCGCCTGCCCGATGATCACGTGCAGGTCTGGCGGCTCAACACCGATGATGGCCAGTCTTTCCTCGGCCGCATCGTCCCCGCGCCGCTCGTCACCAAGCTCGCGGACGCCTTCGGCATCGCCGCCACCATCACGGTGTCGGGTGCCGAAACCGCCAAGCATGTCATGGGCAGCGGCGAGATCGCGGCGCTTGGTGCGTATCGGCTGAAGCGCAGCCTGGTCGCCGGTCAGCAGCGGCTCGAACTGCTCGATTGGCCGCATACGCGGTTGTCCGAGCTGAAGGCAGCCGGATGCTTCACCGAAATCATCCAGCACAAGACGCGGATGTTCATTCCCGTCGGGACTGCAGCGACCGTAATCGACCGCATCACCGCCTGACCCGAGCAAGGCTCTCTTCCCGATCATCAAAGGGAGGGGAGGGAGCCTTCGGCTTTTTGAGCTTGATGAGCAGGCTCGCGTGACCGTCGGAACGGTTGCGCTCATTTCGAATGGAGTATGACCGATGATCCAGTCCGTGAAGGTCAAGAACCTGACGCTGTCGAAGGACAATGTGCGCAAATCCAACCGTGACGCAGGGATCGACACCCTCGCCGCGAATATCGCAGCCCAGGGGCTGTTGCAGAACCTGATCGTCACTCCGCTCAAGAAGGCGGGTACGTTCACGGTGAAGGCGGGCGGTCGCCGCTTGCGCGCACTCCAGCTCCTGATCGAGCAGGGCACCCTCCCCGCCGACCATACCGTCCCGGTCCTCGTGCTGAGCGAGGACGACAACGCGACCGAGGCGAGCCTCGCCGAGAACTTCCAGCGCGTGCCGATGAACCCGGCCGACGAATGCACGGCATTCAATTTCCTGATCCAGAAGGGGATGACCGCCGAGGACGTCGCCAAGCGTCAGGGTGTGACCACCCGCTTCGTCGAACAGCGCGTGCGCCTCGCCGAGCTGGCACCGTGTGTCTTCGAGGCGCTCGCCGCAGGCGAGATTACGCTCGGCGTCGCCCAGGCTTACGCCGTCACCAGCGACGTCGACCGCCAAGCCCGCGTGTTCGCGCAAATGAGCACGTCCTACTATGGGGACACGCCCGACAACATCCGCCGCGCGATCCTCAACGGCACGGTCAAGGCGAACGACGCCAAGGCCCGGTTCGTCGGTCGCGATGCCTATCTCGCCGCAGGCGGTCGCATCGAGGGCGACCTGTTCGCCAGCGAAGGCGACGAGAACTGGATCGACGTCGACCTGATCGAGACGCTCGCCGCGTCCAAGCTCGAAGCCGCAGCGGCCGAACTGGCGCGAGCCGAGGGCCTCGCGTTCGTCACGCCGATCGCGGCGACGCATGTCCCTTACGACCTCGAGCGCCAGCTTCACGAGTATCACGCACCTGCCCGCGCCCTCACCGAGGACGAGACGGCGCGTGTCGAGGCATTGGGGTGCGAGAACGACGCCCTGATCGACCAGCTTGAGCGGGAACTCCCCGACGGCAGCACCGAGGCCGAGGCGGCGAACGCGCGCATCGAGGCGATCGAGCGCGAGCTGGAAACCATCGAGGACGCCCGTCACGAGATCGATCCGGCGCTGAAGGCGCAGATCGGGACGTTCGTTTATATCGGCGGTGATGGCGAACCCCGCGTTCACACCCGGCTGTTCAGCGAGAAGCCGGTCGTGGATCCGAACGCCCCTCCCAAGACGACGGGCGGAGAAACCGGCGAAGGCAACGCGGGCGACGCCGAGCAGGGTTCGAAGCTCAGCGCTACGCTGATCGATGAACTGGCAACCCAGCGCCGCCAGATCCTCGTCGCCCACATCGCCAGCGATCCGGGACTCGCGCTCGACCTGACCATCTTCCTGATGGCGCAGAACGTGGTGTTCGAGCAGCACCATGTTCCCAACCACTCGACCCTGAAGTCGAGCGCCGCGGGCTTCCCGATCTTCGGGTTCCGCGACGAGGGATCGATGGCGTCGCAGACGATCGACGATCAGCGCCAGCGGCTCGACACGAGCTGGGCGGGTCACACGACGATGACCGAGCGCTTCGACGCCTTCCGGGCGCTCGACGACGACGCCCGGGGCGCCTGGGTCGCCTTCTCGATCGCGCGCACGCTGGAGCCGACCCTCAACGTCGCCGAGGGCTACCGCCAAAACGCCTTCCACGACCATCTCGGTCGCACGCTGGACATCCAGGTTGCACATTGGTGGCGGCCTACGGCTGAAAACTTCTTCGGCCGGGTGAAGAAGGGCATCATGCTCGACGCGCTCGAGGAGATTGGCGGGCCGATCCTGCGCGGCCGCTACAAGGACGCCAAAAAGGGCGACCTTGCCACGACGTGCGCGTCGCTGTGCAACGGCCAGGGCATCGTCGAGGCTGAGATCCGCGAGAAAGCGACGGCCTGGTTGCCCGACGCGATGCGGTTCGACGCTGTCGAGAAACCGGCCAAGACGGCGCTGCGCTCCAGCTTCGTCGATGGCGATGACGGGAACGATCCCGCCGAGGACGAGGATACCGACATCGGCGACGTTGATCCCGATCTCGATCCCGACGATCGCGCCAGCGATCAGGACGACGATCAGGATCTGAGCGAGGCGGCCTAGCCCTCCCTACCGCAGTTCGAGGCGACTGGGGCGGCACTCTTCGCGGCGTGTCGCCCCTCTTTTTGTGACCCCGCACCGCCCTCTCCCAAAGGAGAGGATGCTGACGCGGGTTCGCCTCACTCGACATCAGGAGAACATGCCGTGGCCAAGACCACCGACAAACTGTCGCCTGCCGACATCATCACCAACACCATCATCGACAAGCTCGAGTCCGGCGTGCGCCCATGGGTCAAGCCATGGCGCCCGGGCCTTGGTGGTCGTCCGCTGCGCGCGACCGGCGACCCCTACAAGGGCATCAACTGCTTCTGGCTGTGGCTCTGCGCCGAGGGTGCCGGCTACAACTCGCGCACCTGGATGACCTACAAGCAGGCGCAGGCACTTGGCGGCCAGGTCCGCGAGGGCGAACGCTCGCAAATCGCCATCTTCTACAAATCCTACACTAAGACCGTGGAATCGCCGACCACCGGCGACAGCTCGGACGAGATGCGCCGCGTGCTGCGCTCCTACGCGGTCTTCAACTGCGACCAGATCGACGGGCTCTCGGCCGACTTCTATCCGCGTCCCGTCAGCGCGGTGCCGCCCGCCGACGAACTGCCCGATCGCGCGCAGCGCTTCATCGATGCCTTGCCGGCGACGGTCCACATGCGCGGCGATCGCGCCTTCTACGATCGCATCGCCGACAGCATCACGATGCCGCCCGTCGAACTGTTCTCCACCAGCGCCTTTTTCGCTTCCACGCTGGCGCACGAGGCAGGTCACTGGAGCGGTCACCATGACCGGCTCGACCGCGCGTTCGGCAAGCGTTTCGGCGACGACGCCTACGCTTTCGAGGAGTTGTGCGCCGAGATGACTTCCGCGCTGCTCGGCGCCGATCTTGGCCTGCCAACCTCGCACATCGACGATCACGCAGCCTATATCGGCTCATGGCTGAAGGTGCTGCGCAAGGACCCGCGCGCCATCATGACCGCGGCCGCCAAAGCGGAAGCCGCCGCCGGATACTTGCTGCGCGTGACCGGCCTCGCCGCCTCGGACGAGCCCGAGGACCAGATCCGTGAAGCGGCATGATCGGTCAGGCCGGCCGCCCCGACCTCGGCGCCTACCGGCGCTTCGTCGTGGCGTTAAGCGGCGGCAAGGACAGCCTTGCCGCCCTCCTGGCGCTCCTAAGCCTCGGCGTGCTCGAACACGCCATCGAGCTTCATCGTCATTATGTTGATGGTCAGGGGCCGCCATGATGCGGGGGTGACTCGCTCGCTGGCGACCCCAAGCAACCGTCGCTCCGGCGCCCGCCCCGTAGGAGGAGAGGATGCCTTCGGCCTGTTGAGCGCGACCCTGCGCTCAGGAGGAGGCTTCGATGTTCTACGACACGCTTTACCGCCACAATCAGGCGCTCTCGCCTGCGGGTCTGGAAAATCTTACGGCGGCGCTTCACGCCCTCAACGCCGCAGTCGACGACTGCCAGCGCGCTGGAAAGCCAGTCGCGCGCGACGCGGCCATCCTGCTCCTGATCCGCAATCTGGCAGACGTCGCCGAGTGCGATGCGCCGAGTATCAACGACCTTCGCTTGCGCTGCTGGACGGATCGCCTGGCGGTCGAAGCCGCGCCGGCTCTGCTCGACATCGCCGGAAACAGCATCGGCGGTAACGACCACGCCAAACGGACCTTCCATTATCAGGCGCGGCGCGCGCTCACGCGCCTGGTCGAGGCGATCGAGCTCGATCCGACCGATGTCCGCATCACCACCGTCAAGGCTGCCGACCATGAAGACGGCACCACGGAGCTGCGCCACCCGCATCTCGCCATCCGCGTCGTCCCGTGGAGCTTTCTCCCCGACAGCGAAATATCGTTCAACCGCTGCCGTGACGGGCAAGACGCGGGGAAGCCTCACCACGCGCCGATTGCCGAGTTGCTGGACGCGGACGCGTTCCAGCGTCGGCTCACCGCCACCATCGGCGACCTGGGCGCTCCGCGCCTCGCCGTCGCCGCCTAATCCTCACAGACACAGGAAGCTCGTCATGGGATGGCTCTTCATGCGCGATCTGGGCGGTTATGCCACCCCGCGCTCTTATCTCGACAATCAATTCACCTATGCTCGCGACGATCACCGTCTCACGGTTCTCGCGTCCTCAATGGTCGGTTCGACCTATTACGCCGCGTGCGAGCGGATAGAGTCCAGCGGCGCCCGCGCCGTCTTCGCTGTCGTCTGTCTGACCAGGCAAAGTACCGGCGCACGCGATGGCTGCACGTTCGGCTACAAGGATTTGACGGAGACGATGGGTCCGTGCGAAAGCGACTGCCCCGCCGCCGTTCTCGACGAACTGACCGAAACCGACAGCACTTACGCGACCGATTGGCGCATGCGCTGCCGTGCCAACCTCGCGCGACGCAAGCTTGAGCGCTCGAAACCCACCCCGAAGCCGGGGCAGACGATCGTCTTCGACGAACCGATCCGCTTCAATGATGGCGAAGACCGTACCCGTTTCATGGTCATCGCCAATCCGAAGGGTAAATCGCCGCTATTTCGCGATCCGGTGACTGGCACGGTATGCCGTGTCTCGAAGCTCAAGACGCGGTCGTACCGGCTCATCAACCCCGCCATAATCCTAAAGGACGCCGGCAGTGCCCCCTAGCCATAGTCGCGTTTAGTCTGCGCAGGCTACCAAACCTCTAAAGGATCGCGTGTCGGTGGCGCGGTGGCTCGACGCAATCCCCAGGCGTCAGCTGGCGGGCTGACCCTTCCCCTCTTCCAACGGAGTTTATCATGGCCGATCGTGCTTCTGTCGCGATCCGCATTGGCGGATCGCTGTCCCCTGCCCTTTTTCCCGCTCTTCTCGCGGCAATTGAGAGCGACGGCGCTTTCACCGACTGGGATGGCACCGCATTTGTACCCGACAACCTTGACCAGAGCGTACCTCACTATCTGGCTGATCATGAGGTCGCCTGGGGTCGGTTCGAGGGGATCGAGGCCTTCTGTGTCGATCATGGCCTTGTCTTCGCCCGTTGGGCTGGCGGCGCCCCGGGAGCGTTCGGCCCCGAACGGGTGGTCTTCGATGGCACGTCCGTTCGGAGCTTTGCTGCGTCCGACGATGACGAAATCATGATGTCGGCCGAAACGGTGCGCGGCCTCGGCAGCTATGCGGCGGTACTATCCCATCTCGCTGCAGCGGAGTTCGAGATACCTCCGTTGCGGGTGAACGGCAGCGCATGAGGGCTGGGATCGAGCCAGTCAGTCCCGACACCTCTCCGCCAGAGGATGCGGCATATGGGCGCTCGCGAGGCCCTGGCAACCCGCGAACGGCGGGCCGAGTTGCCGTGTGCCACGGCTGCCCGCACCACCCCTTGTTCGCAGGTTTCCCTCGGCTGCGCCTCGGTGCCAGCACCTCTTTGCGAGCGCCCAGAGGATGCGCATCCGGCGGAGAGGCCGCCGGCACAGACAGAAAGGCTCGCTATCATGTCCACATCGCTTGCAGCCGCGCTCGCGGCAATGGAGCTAGGGCACCTCGAACCCCGCGTTGAAGAATTGGGCGGCATGGCACCGCCGCCAACCGAGGCCCTGGAGCAAACCGTTACCGCAATCTGGAGCGATCTCTTCACGACGATGGGAAACACTTCGCTCGAGCGTGACATCGAAGATTTGGGCTGGGGCCTGGTGAACCTCTTCCACCGCGCCGCCGCCAAGAAGCACGGGCTGGTCGATCGGTTGACCGACGACATTCGCCTGCTCCTCGCCGAACAGGACGGCTCGGAGATCAGCACGGCTAACCTCGAGGAGAAGATCGAGCTGGCCAAGAAGGTCGAGGAATCCGCTGGGTCCTTCGAGGTCATGCGAGACGTCGCCGCCGCGCACTATATCCGCGAGACCGGCAAGTCCTGGGTGCCATCGTCCGGCAACCGCATATCGCTCGGCGTCACCGCCGGGATCGTCGATGGTCATGCCTTCCTTCGTGCCCGCCGGGAGCGGGCTCTGAACGCCAACACGGCACAGGGGACGCCGGTGGTATTCGCCGGTGGCCGCCTAACCTTCGCCACTGACGACGAGATGAAGACGTTTGCCGACAACCTGCTTGCCACCCTTAACAAGGTTCGCGCCCATGTCGGCGATATGTATCTGGTCCATGGCGGCGATATGAAGGGAATCGAACGACTCGCGGCATCGTGGGCCGATCAGAACGGAATCCAGCAAGTGCGGTTCGGCCTCGATCGCAAGCTCGGCGATCGCGCGGGTTTCCGCCGCAATGAGCAGATGCTCTCGCTCAAGCCGAGGTTCGTGATCGCTTTTCAAGGTAACGGCGTCACCGAGCGCCTCGTGATCGAGGCTAAAGCTCGCAACATCCGGGTGGTGGATCGTCGTGGTCCGTTAGGCGTGGCGCCTGCATCGCTCAACGCCGGGCGCCGGCAGCAGTCAAGTTAGGCTTGCTTGGGGCACCGTATTTTCGGTGCCCCCCACTTCGATATTTGATCGAACGGCGGAACTCACTGTGGCGATGAAAGGCATGGAACGATCCAATTCACGACCTTCAATGGCGGTGGTCTAAACGGCCGCTTGTGCCGTATTCCGCCATTCGGCCCTTGGCAGCACCGTGTTGAGGTCGGCAAGAGCCATGCCCTTCGGGATTGCCGCCACGGTCTTGCGATCGACAATGTGGTCGCCATGCACCTTGTCGATCGAAAGAGAACTCATCAGCGCGCCGCTGGAAAACCACAGGATCAGCTGGAATCCGATGATGAGAGCGAGCCACTTGTGAAGGCGGCTGGCAATCATGTGGACCCGTTGGCGACGTAATTTCAGCTGAAGGTCCTTCCTATTGGGCGGGCTTGCCGTGGCTGCGGAGCCAGCCCTGAAGCTCGCCGATGTCCTTTTCCTGCATGTCGATGGTCATTTGCGCCATCCGCTTGGTATCGGCATCGGATGCCTGAGCAAGCGCCACGCGCGACATGGCAATCGCGCCGCGATGATGCTCGATCATCTTGCGGGTCCACTTTTCCGAAGCATCACCTGTCTTGGCCATCATCATCTTCATGTGCATGTCCATCTCGGACTTCGCATAGGGGTTCGACGGGTCATTCATCATCATCGAATGATCCATGCCTTCCATGCCCGACATAGCGGGCTTCGCTGGCTTAGCATGCTTGTGCTCGTGTGCGAGCGCCGGGGTCGCCAGTGCCAACGCCGCAATCGCGGCTATCGTGAGGGTAAGTTTCATCGGTCGTTCCTTCGTCGGGTGGCCCCCGCCTGTCGTAACCTGTCGCAGCGCCGGATAGGGCCAGGCTGCAACGCGGTAATATCAAAACCAGATACGTATCCCCGCCACGAGTCCCGCGCTGGTGGCGTCCTCGCCATCGGCGCGGGCGTAACGACCGGTCTGTCCGACCTTTCGTGCCCACGACACGCCGACATAGGGCGCGAACTGGCGCTTGATCTCGTAGCGAAGCCGCAAGCCGACCTCGGCTGTGGACAGCCCCGCGCCGATCCGGCTCGATGGCACATCCTGCGCGGCAAAATTCAGCTCGACGCGCGGTTGCAAGATCAACCGCTGGGTGAGGCGCTGATCATAATAGCCTCCGATGCGACCGAGAACGTCACCTTTGTCCGACAGGAACAGCGCGCCTTCGACCTCGAACCAATAGGGTGCGAGACCCTCGAAGCCGATGGTTGCATAGGTCCGACGTGCGCCGCGCCCTAGGTCCTGGCGGATGCCGACCTGTGCGTTGAAATAGGGATCGATGGCGCGGCTGTAGAGCGCTTGCACTTCGGCTTCGTCGGCGCCTTCTCCGAACCGGCCCTCGCCTTCCGTTTTGATCGTCAGGCGGTTGATGTCGCCGCCATACCAGCCCTCGCCGTCCCATCGGAAGCCGTCCTGTCCGCGACGGGGCTGATACTCAGCGAGGTTGAACATCACGAAGCCGAAGGTCTGCGCACCGCTCTCATTCATCATTTGCCGATGCGAACGTTCGATCTCGGCAGCGGGGAAGATGCGCGTCGCATAATGATCGGTCGGCGGCGCTGGAGCCGGTGCGTTGCCGGCGGGAAGGTCTGTGCCGCTCTTTGCCATGTCGGGCATCGCGCTCTGGCCGGTCGCCACGCCATCCATCGGCGGCGATGTGCTCGACTTATCAGCCGACATGTCCATCCCCGGCATGGTCCCGTGATCCATCCCGCGGATGTCGTCCGCTTTGGGAACGGGCGATTCGGCCGCCTGGTCTGGTGCGCGCATGACCCGCTTTGCCTGCGGCTTGCGAGCTGCGGGCTTGCGCGGTTTGGCCACAGGTTTGGTTGCAGGCATTTTCATGCCTGGCATCGAACCATGGTCCATCCCCGACATGCTCTGGGCTAGCGCGGGAGAACTCGCACCGAGCGCTGCAACCAGGGCAAAGGCAATGACGCGGCTCACGCGGCTTCCCCGCGCGGGCGAACGCTGACAACACGCATCATGCCCGCCGCCATGTGGTAGAGGAGGTGACAGTGAAACGCCCAGTCGCCGACGGCATCGGCCGTCACGTCGAACGTCACCTTTCCGCCGGGCTGCACGATCACCGTGTGCTTGCGGGGGGCATGGTCGCCATGCCCCGTCACCAGTTCGAAGAAGTGACCGTGCAAGTGGATCGGATGGCTCATCATGGAGTCGTTGATGAGGTTCACCCGCACTCGCTCGCCTTCGATGAACGGGATCGGTGCGTGATGATCGGACATCTTTACGCCATCGAACGACCACATGAAGCGTTCCATGTTGCCGGTCAGATGAAGATCGAGCGACCGGTCAGGGGCGCGCACATCTGGGTTGCGGTCGAGCGCCATGAGGTCGCGGTACGTCAGCACCTTGTGGCCGACGTCCTTCAGACCCTGACCCGGCTCGCCGGTGCGATCCATCGGCATCGGCGAAATTGTCTGGACGCCAGGATCGCGCTTCACCTGTGGCGCGGCCGAAAAGTCGCGCATCTTCATGCTGCCATGATCCATGCGCGCCATTGCGTCGGCGGCAGGAGCCGCGCCCGACATGTCCATCTCGGGCATCGGCGCGTCTGGCGCTGGAGCGGGTGCCGACATGTCCATCGTCGCGGCACCGTGTCCCATCGCGGCATGATCCATCCCGGCCATCGAGCCACCAGACATGTCCATGCCGCTCATGTCGCCCATGCCCATATCGGTCATGTTGGCGAGCGGGCGCTTACGGAGCGGTGGTACTTCGGCGGCCATGCCAGCACGAGGCGCTAGCGTCGCACGCGCCATGCCGGAACGATCGGTCGCCTCACCGACGAAGGTATAGGCGCGGTCGTCGGTCGGCGTGAGGATCACGTCGTAGGTCTCGGCAACACCGATCTGGAACTCGTCGATCTCGACCGGGCGCACGTTCAGACCGTCGGCCTGTACGACGGTCATCCGAAGGCCTGGAATGCGGACGTTGAAAAACGTCATTGCCGAGGCGTTGATAATGCGGAGACGAACCCGCTCGCCGGGATTGAACAGGGCTGTCCAGTTGTCGCGCGGTCCGTGGCCGTTGACGAGAAACGAATAGGTCGATCCGTTCGCGTCGGCGATGTCGGTCGGGTCCATCCGCATCTTGCCCCAGTCGATGCGGTCCTTGAGCGGCTGGTCCCGTCCGGCAAGCAAGCCGCCGAGCGTCTGCCGCTGCATGTTGAAGTGGCCCGGATTGACCTTCATGTTCCGGAAGATCGCTTCAGGCGTCAGCGGGCTGTGATCGGACAGGACGATGACATGCTCGCGGTCGGATACGATCGGGTCCACGCCTTCGGGATCGATGACGATCGGCCCGTAAAGCCCCTCCTGCTCCTGAAAACCCGAATGGCTGTGATACCAATAGGTGCCCGCCTGATTGACCGGGAATTCGTAGAGAAAGCTCGTGCGGGGCTTGATGCCGGGAAAGCTGACGCCGGGCACGCCGTCATATTGAAACGGGACGAGCAAACCATGCCAGTGAATGGAGGAATCGACGTCGAGCTCGTTCGACACCGACAGCCGCACCTTTTGCCCCTGACGCAGGCGGATCAGCGGTCCCGGCACGGTACCGTTGATGCCGATCGCGCGGAAAGGCTTGCCGTCGATCCGCATCGTCTGCCGCGCGATCCGCAGGCTGACATCGGGACCGCTCACCGTCGGCAGTGGCGCGACAATGCCTGACGACGCAGTCTGCGCCCAGGCCGGGAACCACGCGGCCAGCGCAGCGGTGCCAGCGACCGCAGCCCCGGCGCGCAGCAGCGCGCGTCGATCGATCAGAGGGCGGGTTTCGGACAGTTCGCTAGGGGTCATGCACATCATACGCGGCGCGACCCATCTTCCCTCAAAGCGTCGTTCAGTTTCTGGCGCGCACGATAAAGCCGGGTCTCGACCGTCTTCTCGCTGACACCGAGCGTTGCCGCGACCTCGGCTTGCGACATGTCCTCGATCGTCCGGAGCAACAGCGCTTCTTTCAGGCGTGCCGGCAAGGCAGCAATTGCCACCGCGACGCGTGTCAGCTTCTCCCGGTCTTCGGCGGTTCGGTCTGCCCCCACAGCCTCGTCCGGGATTGAATGCGCGGCATGGTCGGGCATTCCGAAGCTGAACAGCCGCCGCACCGCGCGCCGCCGTGCCCAGTCGCGCGCCTTGTTGAGCGCAATCCGCGCGATCCAGGCTCGGAACGGACGCGCGGGGTCATAACGATCGAGCGCACCGAATGCGGCGATCAAAGTTTCCTGGGTGACATCCATCGCTTCGTCGGCATCACCGGTTGCACTGCGGACCAGCCGGTAGACAGCCTCGCGGTGGCGTTCAGCGAGCACGCGGTAGGCCGCCTGGGTGCCGCTGCGCGCCAAGGCTGCCAGCTCCCCGTCGGATGCGTCATCAAGCGCAAGCGTCACCGCGCGTCAGCGGTCAGCGCCTTGACCACAGCCTGATCGAACACTGCCGTTTGATCGGGCTTCAATAGTGATCGCATGGCAAAAACATGTTCGAGCGTTGCCTTCTGCAACCTCCCCATGGTCATGTGGCAGGCGTCGACGGCGGTGGCGACACGCGGACCGAAGCCGTGCTCGGTCTCGATTGCTTCCGCGAGACGCGCGTTGTCGGCGCGCAATTCGAGTTCGAGGGCTTTGCGGCGGACCGAAAATGTCGCTTCAAGGGCGTCGAGCTTCGCATGCTGTTGAGCATCGAGCGTGAGCTTGTCGTGCAACAGGTCGTGAAGCTCGGCGCCCGTCTGCGACGGGGCGGGAAGCAAAACCCGTCCGATAAAAACGCCCGCGATTGCAGCGAGAAACGCGATGACCGCGATAATGACGGCACGACGCATCAAGTTCACGGCGTTTGTCCAAGCAACGTCGAGGGCATGAGCGGGGAACTGGCCGCAAAGGGTGTCAGCGAGCCCTGCGCCGATGCCGGCTCGGCCGGCAAACCGGCTCCGGCCATGCCGACAACAAGCGCAAAGATGCTGGCAAATGCAATCGGTCGACGAAGATCACTGGCACGTGCCGCTGCCACGTCGGCGAGCATCGCCCCGTCGATGGCAGCAAGCTTTTGCGGAACGGGCAATTGACCCAGCTGGATCACCAAATCTTCGACAGTGCTCATGATCGTCCTCCAGCCGGGTCACTACCATACGGCGCTCGTCCACGTTTCCCTCAATCGATCGCGATGAGGGGTCGGGCGTTGCGACGCGTATGCATAGCGAACCCATCGAGGAGCCTGCTATGATCAATCGCCTTCGCGTCGCCCTGTTCGCCATTGCCGCTATTGCGACGAGCAGCGCAGCGCTCGCGCATACCCATCTGGTCGCTTCAACCCCCGCCGCCAATGCGAGCGTCGCAAAACCGACAACCATCTCGCTCAGCTTTGACGAGAAGGTCATGCCGGCATTTTCGGGAGCCGATGTGGTCATGATCGGGATGCCGGGAATGGCCAACCACCAGCCGATGAAACTCTCAGGTCTGAAGTCGACCTGGAGCGCTGACGGCAAGACGCTCACGCTCGTCGCTGGCCGCGCTTTTCCGGTCGGCACCTATGAGGTGACGTGGCACGCGGCGGGCGCAGATACACACCGGATGCAGGGTACTTTTACGTTTTCGGTCAAATAGCGGGTGAGCGACCCGCTCTACATCGGCATCCGGTTCGCGCTTTACGCGAACTTGATGCTGCTGTTCGGGTTACCCTTGTTCGCATTATATACGCCGGAAGAGCGGGAAAACCTTCCCAATCGTCACCGGGTACTGGGCCGCCTCGCCCTGCTCGCATTAGTGCTTTCGGCGCTGTCGATCGCGGCAATGACGGCATCGATGGCGGGGGTCGCTATTCTCGATGTCGACCGCGCCTCGATCTGGGCGATGGTTTCCGAGACGCCGATGGGCAAGGCGTGGAGCGTGCGAATGGGCGCGTTGGCGATGGTGGCGATCCTCCTCGTCCGCGCGCGTAAGCCCGCCGTCCCCGCCTCGCTGGGTGCGGTTGCGCTCGGCACGCTGGCGTGGACGGGGCATGGGGCGGCCGGCGAGGGCAGCGCCGGGACGGTGCAACTGGCTGGCGACCTTGTCCACCTGATGGCGGCGGGTGCGTGGCTGGGCGCGCTCGTTGGGCTGGGCACGATGCTCTGGGCTGGTGACAAAGCGGCAGCGACGCACCGCGCGCTCGAGAGGTTTGCACCGGTCGGCACTGTCATCGTCGCCGCGGTCGTCGGCAGCGGTCTAGTCAACGGCTTTTACCTCTTCGGTTGGTCGAACCTCGGTCGCCTGCCGTTCACGCTCTACGGGCAATTGCTGTTGCTCAAGCTCGCATTGTTCGGGGGAATGCTCGTGCTCGCGGCGATCAACAGGTTCCGGCTGACGCCTGCGCTCGGGGATGCACACAACCAAGACGTCGATAGTGCGCGCCGCGCGTTGTCGCGAAGTCTGATGGTCGAAACCGCGGCGGCATTGGCGATCCTCGGTCTGGTCGCATGGCTCGGCACGCTCGCACCACCGATGTCGCTATAGCCGACGCGAAGGAAATACGATGAAGAGCGCCACGCACGATCACCAGCATAGCATGGCCCAATCCGCGCAAGGCGATCGATCGCCGATGCGAGATCCCGTCTGCGGCATGACCGTAGACGCAGAGAAGACCGCGCATCACGCTACGCACGAGGGAACGGAATATCATTTCTGTTCAGCGGGATGCCGGGCGAAATTCATCGCTGCACCGGCGCAATATCTGACGGAGTCACCGCGCGCTGCCCCGCAAGCCGCGGAGGGTGCGATCTGGACGTGTCCGATGCACCCGCAAATCCGCAGGCCCGGTCCGGGCACTTGCCCGATTTGCGGCATGGCGCTCGAACCTGAAGAGCCGTCACTCGACGATGCGCCGAACCCCGAACTCGTCGATTTTACGCGACGTTTCTGGGTGTCAGGGGCGCTCTCGGTGCCCCTTCTCATCCTGACGATGGGCACGGATTTGCTTGGACTCCACCTGGTCAATGCGGCGATTTCTCCGTGGCTCCAACTTGCCTTGGCCGCGCCGATCGTCCTGTGGGCAGGGGCTCCCTTTTTCGTTCGCGGCTGGAATTCGCTCAAGACGCGCCACCTCAACATGTTCACGCTGATCTCGATCGGTGTCGGTGCCGCGTTCCTTTACAGTCTCGTCGCGACGCTCGTTCCTGGAGTTTTCCCCGATGCGTTCAAGATGCATGGCATGGTCCCGGTCTATTATGAAGCGGCGGGCGTCGTCGTTGCGCTGGTGTTGCTAGGGCAAGTGCTCGAACTTCGTGCGCGTGCGTCGACGGGCAAGGCAATCCGTGCGCTCCTGAACCTTGCGCCAAAAACCGCGCGGCGGATCGCTCTTGACGGCACAGAAACCGAAGTGCCGCTCGCCGAAATCGTCGCAGGCGACCGACTCCGCGTCCGCCCCGGTGAGGCCGTGCCGGTCGATGGCATCGTCGTGGACGGCAAATCCTCGGTCGATGAGTCGATGCTGACCGGCGAACCGCTCCCCGTCGCAAAAGCAGCAACGAGCGCGCTGACGGGTGGCACGGTCAACGGCGCCGGCAGCCTCGTCATGGAGGCGCAGGCGGTCGGCAGCGACACGATGCTCGCGCGCATCGTCAAGATGGTTGCCGAGGCGCAGCGCAGCCGCGCGCCAATTCAGGCCGTCGCCGACCGTATTTCGGGCTGGTTCGTGCCACTCGTGATCGCGATCGCAGTGCTCACCTTTATCGTCTGGAGTCTGGTCAGTCCCGAACCGCGCATCGGTCACGCTTTGCTCAACGCGATCGCGGTGCTCATCATTGCTTGCCCCTGTGCGCTTGGACTTGCCACGCCAATGTCGATCATGGTCGGCACGGGACGCGGCGCACAGGCGGGTGTGCTCGTCAAAAGCGCCGAGGCACTGCAAGGTTTCGAACAGGTCGACACCTTGCTGATCGACAAGACCGGTACGCTCACCGAAGGAAAGCCTAAGCTCGTTGGAATAGAGACGGTCGGGGAACTTGCCCAGGACGATCTGCTGAGATTCGTCGCTTCGGTCGAGGCGCGATCCGAGCATCCGCTTGCGCATGCGATCGTGACGGCCGCCAAAGAGCGCAATCTGGCGCTCTCTGAACCTGAAGGCTTCGAGGTTCAGGTCGGTGCTGGCATCAGCGCCAAGGTCGAGGGGCACACCGTCGTCGTCGGCAACACCGCGCAAATGCAGCGTATCGGTGTCGATGCCCAGCCCCTCTTTGACGCCTCCGAGGCCAAGCGTCGCGAAGGCGCGGGCATTATGCTTGTCGCGGTCGATGGCGCGCTTGCCGGGTTTATCGCGGTTGCTGACCCAATCCGGGCAAATGCCAGGGAGTCGATTTCCGCGCTCCGCAAACAGGGGCTGCGGGTCATCATGCTCACCGGCGACAATCCGACGACCGCGCAAATCGTTGCCGACGCGGTCGGCGGGCTAGACGAGGTTCACGCCGAACTCAAACCCGAAGACAAGGCACGCATCGTCGGCGAATTGAAAGCGAAGGGCGCGAAGGTTGCGATGGCAGGCGACGGCATCAACGACGCGCCTGCCCTTGCTGCTGCCGACGTTGGGTTGGCGATGGGCACGGGCACCGATGTTGCCATTGAAAGCGCCGGGATCACCCTCACCAAGGGCGATCTCGCGGCGGTCGTGCGCGCGCGCGTGCTTGCGAAAGCGACGATGGCGAATATTCGTCAGAACCTGTTCTTCTCGTTCCTCTTCAACGGCATCGGCGTGCCGGTCGCAGCGGGCGTGCTCTATCCGGTCACAGGTCTGCTGATGTCCCCGATGTTTGCAGGCGCTGCCATGGCAATGTCTTCATTCACGGTCGTGGTGAACGCGCTGCGCTTAGGCCGCATAAAGCTTTAGCTCACGTCAATAATTGCTATGTGCGCGTTCATGACAGGAGCGGTCGGTCAGCTTTTGGCCGATTGTACGCATCGGGCGTCCACGCTGGTTTATCCGGAGACGTCCGCTTCGGACAAAAGGCGCCGCTACATGCGTGCTGATCTCCATCGGATAGGTCGGTTCCCAAACCGCATAGGCCGATCGGTCGGTCGTTGGTAACCGGGCAGCATTCTTCTCAGCCGCTGGTTCAGGGTCGATTTCGGTCAGATGATGCCGCGTCGGATGCCCGAGCAAACCCACCTTCTGCGTTGTCAGCCAATCGGCTCGTAACTGCCAACGCGTGGTTGGCGGCTGGTGCCCACAGTGGCCTCAGCCGACGCCAGAGGCAATCCAGATGACGAGCGCTCGGTCTTCGCCCGGAGGTTGGCAGGACGTGGGGAGCTGGTGCCCGTGACCCGAATTCCGGGGCGCCGGCCAGGCGAGGGTAGATTACCGAACTGCATAGGTTCCCGTCGTCGTGACGGCACAAAGAGATAATCCCTTCTCTTTCACCTGACCCCTAAGTCGGCCGTCCGCCGCCTCCAACCCGCGATCCTGCGGGCCGAGTTGCCGTGTTCCACGGCTGCCCGCACCACCCCTTGTCTCGGGGTTCCCCTTACGCGCTCGCGCGCTGCGGTGGAGGCACCGACCTGGCCGCCTTCTTCGGGGATCAGTCGAAGGGATCATCCCTCGGCCGACAGATAAGGAAACCTCGACATGCAGAACATCGTCATCCTCGCCGGCAACGTCGGCGCCACCCCGGAAGCCCGCACCACCCAGGGCGGCACCAAGATCACCCACTTCTCCCTCGCCACCTCACGGCCCAAGCGCGACAGCGACGGCAAGGTCATCAAGGATCGCGACGGCTACCGCGTCGAGGACACCGAGTGGCACCGGATCACCTGCTTCAACGGCGTCGGCAAGACCGTCGAGGAGTATGTCGCCAAAGGCATGAAGGTGATGGTTCGCGGCCGCATCCACTACACCAGCTGGACCGACCAGGACGACGTCAAGC
>CAZZZX010000004.1:11812-28103 GCA_964658585.1 uncultured Novosphingobium sp. | reverse complement strand
ACCATCGCCGCGTTGTAGTTGCCGAGCTCGTTCATCAGCAACGCGATCTCGGCGCCCGCCACCTGCCGCGCACCGCCTCGCCCGCGCAACTGATCGGCAAGCTCGACGACATTGTAAAGCGGCGTCGCGTAGGAGGGATGCCCACGCGAGGTGAGGCCGCCCGACGTGGCGATCGGGATGCGACCGCCCAGGCTGGTCTCGCCATCGACGGTGGCGTGCGCGCCGCGGCCGCGCGGCACGAGCTGCGCCGCTTCTGCCGCCATCAGCTCGACGATCGTGCACGGCGCATAGAGTTCGGCGAGATCGATGTCCGCGGGCCCGATCCGCGCATCGGCATAGGCTTGGCGCGCGGCCCGCGCGGCGGCGTCGAGCGCGATCATGTCGGTCGGCGTGTCGTTGATCTGATGGGCGCCCTCGTGGAAAAAGGCGCGGCTGCGGACGACGACATGGGGGATGCTCGACCCGCGCGCATAGTCTTCCGAGGCGATCACTACGCACGCCGCCCCGTCTCCGCGCGGCGGCACCTCGTACAGACCGAGCGGCTCGACGATCGGACGCTGCGCGAGCACCTCGTCGAGCGTGATCGGCTTGCGAAACTGCGCCAGCGGATTGAGCGACGCGTGGGCCCGGTTCTTCACCGCGACCGACGCGATCATGGCTCGATCGACATCGTGTTCGTACATGTAGCGCATCATATCAATCGCGTACCAGCTTATCGGGGTGAAGCCGGCGGGCGTGTGGAAGTCGACATCGCCGGTCTTCCGCATGCTCTCCATCATGTGATCGCGGGCGCTGACGGCGGTCTCCATGTTGATGCCCATCGCTAGCGCCACTTCGGCGCGTCCGAGCAGCACCTCGTCGATCGCCTTGTCGAACGCCAGGGCGGCAGTGAGACCGTTGCCGAGCACTTCCATGACGATGCCGGCGCACGGCAGCTTAAGATAACTGGCCATGAAGGTGCTGAAATATTGCTGTCGGGTATACGGGCGCGGCTGCGCCAGGACGATCGCGCCGACGTCGCGCTTGTCGGCACGCGCATCCGCCATCGCATCGACGACCAGCCGGGCGAGCAGCTCATGCTCGACGACCTGGTCGACGGCGTCGGCTCCGGTCTGATATTTGGCGACCGGCAACGCGCTCGTCCCGATGATCGCCGCGCGACGAGTCATTCGAATTTTCCTCATCGCTATATCTGATATACGGTTGGTCGAATGGCCGTTCCGGATCAAGCAAAAAAACGGGCCTGATGGCCTTGCTTGGTGATCCCGGCGTGACAGTCTAACTGGGGACGACGAGCCCAGGTAGGAATCCAAGCACGCAATGTCCGACTTCCTCCTCAGGAACATCATCGACGCCCGGCGCCTTCTGTATTTCTATCATGCCGCGGCGAGTGGAAGCCTCAGCCGAGCGGAGGCAACGGTCCATGCGCCGCAGCCGGTAATCAGCCGGCACATCAACAAGCTCGAGGAAGATCTCGGCGTCCAGCTGCTGAACCGCAACGGACGCGGCGTTACGCTGACGCGGTTCGGCGAGATCCTGTTCCGCCGCGCCGAACCCATCCTTGAGGAGATGGGCGCCGCGATCGAGGAACTTGACGTCGCGCGGCGTAAGCCGGCCGGGCAGGTCCGCGTCGCCGCACCCGCGACAGTGATGTCGCTCTACATGCCCGAGGTGATCCGCCGGTTCATGATCGAGCTGCCGGATGTGGAGCTGGTCGCGATCCAGGGATTGACCGGCGAGATCTACGGCCAGCTCGTCGCTGACAAGATCGACGTCGGCGTCATCCTCCAGATTCCCAACAAGAGCAAGTTCGAGGCGTTTCCGTTGCTCGTCGAGCCGATGATGTGCGCGATGTCGCGCGCCCATCCGCTCGCTGACCAGACGAGCGTGTCGCGCGAACAGGTCGCGGCGTGCCGGCTGGTCATTCCGTCGCTGTCGCACGGCCTGCGCGAACTGATCGACGCGTACATGGCGGCGGGCGGGCTCAGCGTGACCGCGCATCTCCAGATCGACAGCGTGCCGCTGATCCGCGAGATCGTCGCGCAGGGCGACCTGATCACGCTGCTCCCCGAATCGACGTGCGGTCTCGAGTTCGACGACGAAAGGTACGCGATCCTGTCGCTCGAACCGGGACTTACGCGATCGCTCTATGCGGCGCAGGTCCGCGACCGGGACCAGCCCTATGTCGCCGTTCTGATGCGACACCTACGCGACGTCTTCAGCGAGAAAGTGGCGCACCTCAAGCAGCGTCGGCAGGCGGCCTGACCGGACGCCGGCTATTCAGACGCGTCGTTCATGCAGTCTTCCTGATAGTCGTAATCGTCCTCGCTCGGCACGAGATGGAGCGCCCCACGTATGCCGCCGGCTTGCGTCCAGGCTCGCGTTAGGAAGCCGGCACCGGCGGCGCGAGCATCGCGATCGCGCCACGTCGCCCAAAGCTGATCTTCGTAATCGAGCAGCGAGATCAGTCGGTCGTCCGCGCCGAGCCCGGCGGCGTACGCGATCGCCAGCGTCTCGACGAGCCTAGGGTCCTGCGTGGACGCATGGCCGTGGCGAACAAGCGGGATTGGGCGGCTCATGCGGATCTCCTTGCGGCGGCAATGAGCGCGCGGCGTGCGGGGGCGTGATCGGGATCGACGGTCATCGCGTACAGCGCCTGCGCCGCATCATGGTGGGCGGCGAGCCCGGTCCGGTCGAGCAGTGCCAGCGGCCCTTCGGGATAGCCGAGCCCCAAACGCAGCGTCTTGTCCATGTCCGCCGCAGTCGCCAGTCCATCGTCGAGCCGGCGCAGGACAGCGTTGAAATAGGGCCGGATGAGCCGTCCGACGATCCGGCCCGGCGTGTCGGTGCATCGCGCGACGACGAAACCGGCAGCCTCGAACGCCGCGCGCGCGCCGTCTACCGCGGTCGGATCCGTCCACGGCATCGACACCAGCTCGATCAGGTTGCTCGGCGCGCCTTCGCCGAGCCGAAACCGCGCGAAGCCGACGGCGCGGCGGTGCGCCGGATCGTCGTCGAGACCGATATGCTGCGCCAAGCACTCGTGATCGAGCTCGATCGCCAGGAAGCTCCGTTCGGCGTACGCGGCAGCGGCGTAGGCCACGGCGGCATCCCCGCCGACAAAGAGAACTCCTTCGCCGCCGATTTCCGGCACGCCATCCGGGAAGGAGCGGCTGGCGCCCGCTACGATGATTGTTGTGGGCATCGTCAGGCTCCGAACATCTTCGCGTCGCGGTAGCTGTGGAAACCGCGGCCCGTCTTCCTGCCGAGATGGCCGGCGGCGATCATCCGGCGGACGAGCGGTGGGCAGGCCGCGCGCGGCTCGTGCGTCAGGCCGTGCATCGCCTCGCACAAGAGCTTTTGCGTATCCAGTCCGACGAGGTCGAGCAACTCGAGCGGGCCCATTGGGTAGCCCATCGCCGCCTTCATCGCCTTGTCGATCTCGGCGGGCTCGGCGACGCCCTGCTCGACGAGCCTGATCGCATCGTTGTGATAGGGTATGAGGAAATAGTTGAGGATGAAGCCCGGTGTGTCCTGCGTCTTCACCGGGATCTGACCCAGTGCCTCGCAGAAGGCCCAGGCGGTCGCCCAGGTTTCGGAGCTAGTATTTATGCCCTCCGACATCTCAACCAACTTCATGAGCTGCGCGGGCAGGCAGAAGTGCATCCCGACAAAACGATCCGCGCGCCCCGATCCGCCAGCGATCTCAGTTATCGAGATAGTTGAGGTGTTCGACGCGAAGAGCGTTTCAGGTGGGCAGACTGCGTCCAGCGCTGAAAACAGGGCGTGTTTGGTGCCGAGCTCTTCGTAGATCGCCTCGATCACGATGTCGCAATCGGCCAGATCAGCGATGTCGCCGGTGCCGTGCCAGCGCGACATGATATCAGCGAGCTGACCCGGTGTAAGCTTCCCGCGCGCAACCGATTTTGAGAGGAACGCCTCCGTCTGGGAGCGCGCGTTCGTCAACGCCGCCGCGTTTGCGTCAAGGACGCGTGTCACGAAGCCTGCGCGCGCCGCCACGATGGCGATCCCCGCACCCATCGTTCCGCAGCCTGCGATACCTACCGTCCTGACAGTCATGCGGTTCTCATTTCACCATGAAGCTGCGACCGATGAGCTGGCGATGGACCTGGTTGGTCCCCTCCCAGATCTGCGTGATCTTGGCGTCGCGCATCAGGCGTTCGACACGGAAATCGGTGCAATAGCCATAGCCGCCGAGAAGCTGCACCGCCTCGGTCGTCATCCGCATCGCGAGATCGCTCGCGCGCAGCTTGAGGATCGAGGCCTCCATGCCAAAGTCGCTGACGCCCTCGTCGACGCTGCGGCCCACCGTCCAAAGCCAGTTTTCGACAAGCGCCAGCTCGGCGGCGAGATCCGCAAGCGTGAACTGGATGCCCTGGAACTCGATGATCCGGCGACCCGACTGGCGCCGTTCATTGATATAGGCGACCGCGTCGTCGAATGCCGCGCGCGCGATGCCGAGCGCATGCGCCGCGACGCTGGGACGCGACCGATTGAGCGAGCCGAGCAGGATCCGCAGTCCGTCGCCCGGCGCGCCAACCAGATTGGCACGCGGGACGCGGCATCCGTCGAACTGGATGGTCGCGGTGCTCGACGCGCGCGTTCCCATCTTGTCTTCCTTGCGAACGACGACCAGGCCGGGGGTGCCCTTTTCGAGCACCAGCGCCGAGATCGACCGCTTCGGATCGTCGATCCCGTCCCATTTGCCGAACACGAAATAAAGATCGGCGACATCGCCGTTGGTGATGAACGTCTTGCCGCCGGTGACGACGATCTCGTCGCCATCCTCGTCGAAGCGCGTCGTCATGCCGGTCGCATCGGATCCGGCGCCGGGCTCGGTGATGGCGAGCGCGCCGAGGCCGCCCTCGGCGATTCGCGGCAACAGGCGCAGCTTCTGCTCTTCGCTGCCATATTCGATCAACGGCTTCATCGCGTGATAATTGGTCGCCCACACGATGCCCGTGGAGGCGCATGCCATCGAGATCTCGCGAACGCATGCCAGATAGCAGCGATACGAGAGCGGCAGGCCGCCATAGGCTTCGGGCACGAACATCATGTTAAGCCCGCGCGCGTTGATATCGGCGACATTGTCCCAGGGGAACGCGCCCGATCGATCGTAGCCGGCGGCGCGATCCGCGATCGGCCCGCGCGCCAGCGCCGCGACCGCCTCAAGTACCATCTGCTCGTCGGGCTGGAGCGACTGCGCAAAGCCCGCGTCGAGGCGCTGGAGGACGGTCAATGCGCGATCCCCTGGGCGCCGTCGACATAGATGGTTTCACCGGTGAGGAAGGCGGTATCCATTGCGAATAGGCCCGCCACCAGCCGTGCGATGTCGTCGGCATCGCCGGGGCGGCCGCCTGGAATACGCTTCTCGAGATAGGCGCGCAGCGGACCCTCCATGACGTCGCGGTTGAGATCGGTGACGATGTAGCCGGGTGCGACGTTGAGCACGCGGATCGCCACCGCCGCCCATTCCACCGCGAGCACGCGGGTCAGCGCGCCGACCGCCGCCTTAGACGCGCAATAGGCGGCGTTCCGCTTGACGCCGAGTTTGTCGAAGAACGAGCCGATGTTGACGATCAATCCGCCCGCGCCTGTCAGATGGGGGTGGACGGCCTGACAACCCGCCAGCACCGACGTTGCGTTGGTCGCCAGCACCGCGTTCCAGTCGTCGAGCGCGAGGTCCACCGACCGGGCTTCGCGATGCAGCCCGGCATTGTTGACCAGACCTACGACCGGATATGCCGCGGCGAACGCGGCGATGGCCCGGCGCAGCGCCTCGGGATCGGTCACGTCCGCGGTCGCCGGGATCCAGCGCGCGCGCGCCTCGGGATCGGCGCCCGGGCGATCGGGCAGGGCACCGCCGCGCGAGACGCATCCGACCTGGTAGCCCGCGACCGCGAGATGCTCGGCGATGGCGGCGCCGATCCCCCGGCTGGCGCCGGTGACGATGACTATTCCGTTCATCAGCGATCCTCGAACCGCGCCGGGCGCTTATCGAGAAACGCCTGCATCCCTTCGACGGCATCGTCGGTGCGGTAGGCGAGCGTCGAAAGATCCGCCTCGATGCGCAGCCCGTCCGCCAGCGTCGTGTCCAGTCCGCGTTGCACCGCCTCGCGCGCGAAACCGGCGGCCAGCAGGCCGAAGCCCGTGAACTCGTGCGCGAAGCCGATCGCAGCGTCGATCGCCGGCGCCTCGACGATACGGTTGACCAGCCCGATGCCGAGCGCTTCTTCCGCCCCGACCAGCCTGCCGGTCAAGATCATCTCCATCGCCCGCGCCTCGCCGATCAGCCGCGGCAGCCGCTGCGTGCCGCCATAGCCCGGGATGAGGCCGAGCTTGATCTCGGGCAGTCCGAAGCGCGCCCTTGGGGTGGCGAGCCGGAAGGTACAGGCCAGCGCCAGCTCGGACCCGCCGCCGAGCGCGAAACCGTTGACCAGCGCGATCGACGCCACCGGCAGGCGATCGAACTTGGCGAAGACAGCTTGGCCGTGCTCGGCGCCGCGCTTCTGGTCGGCGAGCGTCCGACCGGTGAGTTCCTTGATGTCGGCACCGGCGCAGAACGCCTTGTCCCCGGCGCCGGTGACGATCAGCGCGCGTGCGGCGGACGCCGCGATCTCGTCGAGCGCCTCGCCGATCGCGGCGATGGTCGCGAAGTTGAGTGCGTTGAGCACCTCGGGACGCGTCAGCGTGAGGATGGCGACATCGTCGCGATAGGCGAGATCGAGCGTCATGCCCGCGCCCTCGTCTCGGGTCCTCGCCAGCGGACCGGCGTCGCGGCGATGAGCCCGGCGCGTACGCGCGCCGCCAGTTCGCGCTTGAGGATCTTGCCCGTCGGCCCGAGCGGAAGCGCATCGATGCAGGCGAAATATTCGGGCATGTCGAACCGCGACAGACCGTCCTTATGGAGCGATGCGAGCAACTGCTCCCCGGATGGCGGCTCGATGCCTGCCGGGCTCACGACCAGGCAGACACGCTCGCCGAGGCGTTCGTCGGGCACCGCCACCGCCGCCGCCTTGCCGACCGCCGGGTGACGCATCGCGAGGTCCTCGATCGCGGCCGGATGGATATTGTGGCCGCCGCGGATGATGACGTCCTTGGCGCGGCCGACGATCTCGAGATCACCGTTTGCGTCGAGGCGTCCGAGATCGCCGCTCATCATCCATCCGCCGGCGTTGAACGAGGCTTCGGTAGCCTCCTGGTTGGCGAAATAGCCGAGCATCCGCATCGCGCCGCGTCCGCCGATCTCGCCAACCTCGCCCGCCGCCACTTCGGTATCAGGATCGTCCTGCGCGAAGACTCGAATCTCGTAGGCGGCGCACGCCTTTCCGCAGGTGCCGGTGATCGTCGCCATGTCGTCGCCGGGACGCGTATATTGGTGCGATCCGTTCTCGGTCATGCCGTAGACGTTCTGCGGGACCACGCCCATCGCGAGCAGCCGGGCCGCTACAGTTCGCGGGATTGGCGCGCCCGCCATGTAGAAGGTGCCGACCCGGCCGAGACGCGGCTGGCCTCGCGCGTCGAGCGCGGAGAGGATGTCGATCGCGTGCGTCGGCACGCCCATGACGTAGCTGGCGCCGCTGCTCTCGATCCAGTCGATCGTTGCGATGCCGGCGGTGGGATCGCTCAGCACGAGTTCGAAACCACCTACAAGGGACTGCGCCATCGCGACTGTGCCGATGTGATGGCTCATCTGGCTGAGCGACAACAGCACGGTGTTTGCGTCATGACCCCAATCACTCACCATGGCGCGGGCGTTGGCGAGCAGGCTGTTGTCGCTGTGCATCACGCCTTTCGGCGCGCCCGTCGTCCCGGAGGTGAAGGCGAGATAGGCGATCTTGTCGGGATCGCACACCGGCGCGGGCTGTCCGCTCGCCGCCACGGGATAGGCATCGACGTCGGCGGGCAATGCGGCATCCTGCCCGGCGGGTGGAAGCGCGTACACGCTGCGCATCGATGGGAGCGCCTTCGCGCGCCGAAAGACGTCCGCTCTTGCGCCGTCCTCTCCATGGCCGATCTGCGCGAATAGCGCGCGGCACGATACGCGCTCGAGCAGCCCCAATACTTCCGCTACGGTGTAGGTCGGGTGCAGCGAGGTATTGTAGACATATCCGTTGCGCGAGCAGCCGAGGAAGACCGCGACTGCCTCGACGCGGTTGCCCATCCAGACCGAGACCCGGTCCCCCGCCCTCAGCCCCGCGGCATGGAGCGCGCCGGCGATGCGATCCGCCTCGTCGACCAGCCCCGCCCAGTCGAGCCGGCGATACGGATCGCGAACCGCTTGGCTCGCGCCGCGCGTGTCCGCCCAACGCGCGGCGAGCGCGTATAGCGTATCGCCTTGCCACAGCCCCGCCGCGTAGTAGCGACGGGCCTCGGCCGGATCGTGAAGGGTGAGCAGGCGGGACACGACCGGCGCTCAGCGCCCGAAGGTTTCGGGATCGGGCGCCCGGCGCTCAGCAAACGCCTTCGACAGCTCTTTCGATTCCTCGGAGCGGATATAGCCCGGGAGCAGCAGGTCGTGCGACATACGCGAGAGGCCCCCGACGCCGCCGTGACGCGCATTGAACGCCGACTTGATCGAGGCCAACGCGAACGCGCCCCGCTCCGCAATCTCAAGTGCATAGGCGCGCGTCGCCTCTTTCAGCTCAGCATCGGGAACGACCTTGTTGATGAGGCCGATCGCCTCGGCGTCCGTCGCCGTCATCTTCGGGTTGCGGAACCAGATCTCTTTGGCGCGCTTCTTGCCGACCAGATCTTCGAGATACCAAGTGCCGTAGCCGGCATCGAAGCTGCCCATCATCGGACCGACCTGGCGGAAGACCGCGCTCTGCTTCGCGATCGTCACGTCGCAGACCATCTGGAGCACGTTGCCGCCGCCGACTGCGAAGCCGTTGACGCTCGCCACGACGGGCTTCTGCAGCCGGTCGATGCTCTCGTACATTTCGAGGGTAGGCAGGATGCCGGCGTAGAGCCGGGTTTCCTCCATGCCGTCCTTTCGGCCGCCAATGCAGAAGAACCTGTCGCCGGCGCCGGTCAGCACGATGACGCGGGTGCGCGTCTCGCGGCGGATCTCATTGATGCAATCGCGGATCTCGTGGCACATCCGTTCGGTGAACATGTTGCCGTCGTCCGGCCGGTTGAGCGTGATCGTGCCGATCGGCCCGTCTTCCTCGTAGAGGATATCCTCGAAGCTCATCGTCATCCTTTTCGTTCAAATCGTCGCGGAGGCTTTCAGCGCCGCAATCTCCCCGTCGCCGAGACCGAGCCAGCCGCCGAATACCGCTTCGTTGTCGGCGCCAAGCCTGGGCGGCAGCCGGCGACAGCCCTCGCTGCGCCCGTCGAAGCGGATGCCGAGACCCGCCTGCGGCACGCGAACGCCGTCGCGCGTCGTGGCATAAAGGAAGCCCCGCTCTCGCAGCGGCCGATCGGACCCGATCTCGTCGAGCCGGTAGATCGGTCCGGCGGGCACCCGCGTCGCGACGAACAGAGCCAGCCATTCGTCGCGGGGACGTCGCAGGAGGATCGCGGCGATACGATCCACAATCGCGGCGCGATCGGTGCGCCGCATCGCGTTCGTCGCGTGCGCCGGATCGTTCGCGCGCTCCGGTTCTCCCACCGCAGCCCAGAACCGTGCCCAGATCGCGTCGTTGCCGAGACCCAGGGTCAACGGCTCGTCGGCGGTGTCGAAGCTCTGGTAGATCGCGATCACGCTGTCCCGGCCACCCGACCGCCGCAGCGTATCCCCCGATCCCAGATGGGGGAGCAGGCGAGGCGCCATGAACCGGGTCATGCTCTCGACCATCGCGATGTCGACGGCGGCGCCCTTACCGGTCCGTTCGCGTCGGAACAATGCGGCGACGGCTGCCATCGCGGCATCCTCGCCCGCGAGCAGATCGGCCGCCGGCGCGCCGACCTTCTGCGGCGGCCCGTCGGGCTCGCCGGTCATGTCCATCACGCCCGAATAGCCTTCCGCGATCAGGTCGTAACAGGGCATGTCGGCGCGCGCGCCGTCGAGGCCGAAGCCGGTGATCGAGACGTGGACGAGCCCGGGCCTGATCGCCGCGAGCGCCGCATGATCGATGCCGAGCTTGCGCTGCGCACGCGCGACGAGATTGACTAGCACGACGTCGGCCCGCTCAACCAGCCGGACCAAGAGCGCATGGCCCTCGGGCGACGCGAAATCGAGCGTGACGCTCTGCTTGTTGCGGTTAACGCTGAGGAACCAGAGCGACTCGCCATCGAGGAACGGCGGACCCCATTGCCGGCAGTCGTCGCCCAGCCCGGGCCGCTCGATCTTGACGACCGTCGCGCCAAGGTCGCCGAGCAACTGGCCGGCATATGGACCCGCGATCGAACCGGTGAAATCCAGCACGACGATCCCGTCGAGGAGATCGAGGCTCGTCGCGTCCTTGTCCGGGAGCGTGTCGGCGGGGATCGGCGCCATCGATCAGGCGACGCCGGCCGCGCGCAGCGCGGCGATCTCGCTCTCCGACATGTCGAGCAGATCGCGCAGCACGACGTCGGTATGCTCGCCGAGCATCGGCGCAGGATCGATCCGGGGCGCGGCCGATCCGCTCAGATGCGGCAGCACGCCCGGCATCTTGAGCGTGCCGAGCACGGGATGCTCCACGGTCGCGATCGCCTCACGCGCCGCATAGTGGGGATCGGCGAGGATGTCGGCGGGGGAGTAGATCAGGCTGTGGGGAACGCCGTTCGCCTCAAGCGCCGCGATGATGTCCGTCACCGGCCGGGAGGCGATCCAGTCCGCGACGACGCCGTTGATCTCGTCATAATGCTCGACGCGCGCGATGTGCGTGGTGAAGCGCGGATCCTTGCCGAGCTCCACCCTCTCCATCGCCGTACAAAGCCGCAGGAAGACGTTAGTCGCCGCGACGGTGAGCGCGATATAGCGCCCGTCGGCCGTGACGTAATGATCGCCTGGCGACGCGGCGAAATGCTTGTTGCCGTTGCGCTCGCGTAGCGTTCCGAGCTTGTCGTAGGCGGTGATCATCACATCGGTGAAGCGGAAGACCGCCTCGAACAGCGCGAGGTCGATCTGCTGACCGGTGCCGCCGCAAGCGTCTCGCTCGTATAGCGCCACCATGATCGAAAAGGCGCCGAACAGGGCAGCCTGATAGTCAGCCATGGCGGTGCCGGGCCGGACCGGTGGCCGATCGGGATAGCCCGTCATGTTGAGGAAGCCCGCAAACGCGAGCGACACGCGGTCGTAGGCGGGCCTGGCCGCCATCGGCCCGGTCTGCCCGTAACCGGAGACGCTGAGCATCACCAGGCGCGGGTTGATGACCTTGAGGCGCTCATAGTCGAGGCCCCAGCGCGCCATCGTCCCGGGCCGGAAATTCTCGATAAGCACGTCCGCCTTGGCGGCGAGACGGCACAGCACGGCCTGACCCCCCGGGCGGCGCAGATCGAGCGTGATCGACTTCTTCGAGCGGCCCTCGACGTTCCAGTAGAGGCTCTCCTCCCCGATGAACGGCCCGGAATGACGGATGGGATCACCCGTGATCGGCGGCTCCACCTTTATGATCTCGGCGCCGAGATCGCCCAGCAGAGTCGCCGCGACCGGACCGGCGATCATCGTTCCAAGCTCAACGACGCGGATACCTGCGAGCGGCCCGCCGCGAGGTTCGGCAGCTATCTCCACAGGCTCAGGCCGCCGCCGCGAACCGTTCGGGGACCGGGATGTTGAACAGCCGTGCCGAGTTCAATCCCAGGATCTTGGCGAGCTGGTCGTGGCTGAGGTCACCCGACCAGGACTTCACCGCCTTCTCGCTGTTGGGCCAGGATCCCTCGACATGCGGATAGTCGTTGCCCCACAGGAGGTTCTCCACGCCGATGCGATCAAGCAGCGCGATCCCGACGGGATCGGTCTCGAAGCTGGCATGGCCATGCATCCGGAAATATTCGGACGGGCGATGCTTGAGCTGCGGCGACACCCAGAAGCCGAAGCAATCCTCGCCATGATCCATCGCCCAGAGCGCATAGGGTAGCCAGCCCGCGCCCGCCTCGATCGTCGCGAACTTGAGCTTGGGAAAACGATCAAACACGCCTGAGCTGCACAGCTGGACGGTGGGCTCGAGTACCGTGTTCATGGCGTGGACGACATAGTTGATGATCGCGCCGCCATCGCCGCTCGCGGTCCGTGGGTCCTTCCCGGTGCCCGCGTGGAAGGTCACCGGCAGGCCGGTCTGCGAAAGCGCATCCCAGATCGGATCGAACACCGGCAGGTTATAGCTCGATCCCTTTACCAGTGGCGGCATCATCACGAACTTGAAGCCGCGACCTGCGGACCGCTCGATTTCCTCGACCGCTGCAGGGATATCGGCCGGCGCGACGCATGCCGCTGGAAAGCTGCGAGTATGACCGCCGAAGGTCTCATAAGCCCAATCATTCCACGCGGCGCACATCGCGACGTTAAGCGCGGGATCAGGCGACTGCCAGTTGGTCAGCCCCTTGTTGGGAAAGACGATCTCGGCATCAACGCCGTCATAATCCATGTCACGATAACGATCGCCGGTGAAACCGCCCTGATTCTGGAACATCGCGCCCTTTGTGCGATCGAGCGCGGGGCGCTCGGCGGCATCGCCGACTTTGTCGATGAAGACATCCACAGCGACTGACTGATCGCGGGGCGCCTCGCGGATCATCGAAGGCCGGATGCCTTCGGCGACGAACCATTTGCGGCCCTTCTCGTCGATCTTCACATGGGGCAATCGATCCCGGTATTCGGGTTCGACTCGCGCTGCCCACACGTCATTAGGCTCGTTGACATGGCCATCCGCCGAAACGACGAAGAAGTCCTGCAATGCGGACTTTTCCGGAGCCGGGTCTGGTGCCAATTGTGGGGCGCGAGCGGGTGCCGTGGCCATGAGTCCCTCCAATAACTGCATAGCTGGTATGCTCAGTTTGCATTGCTGTCAATCGACGTCTGGATAGGCAGCGGATATTCGCCGAGCATCGGAGCGCCGGCGGTAAAGGCCGACGTACGGAACCGCGGATCAATCGGAACGGGAAGAACGGGCAGGCTCTTGCCGCCGGCATCGATCAAGCGATCGAACGTCCCGCGCGCTCGGGGATGCGGATCGGCGACGGCCTCGCGCAGAGTAGCGACGATCGAGCAGCAGACGTCCTGGTCCGCGAATGTCGCTTCCCAACGATCAGCGGTCTCGGTGCCGATGATCGCCGCCACCGCCGCGATCGCCGGGTCGACCGGCGCGGAGGCGAGACGCATCTCGTCATCCAGCCCGATGATATCGCAGAACGTCCGCCAGAACCGGTCCTCGATCGGCGCCGCCGCAAGATACCGGCCGTCCGACGTGCGGTAGATATTGTATCGGGGCGATCCCCCGGTCACTAAGTCGCGACCGCGCTCCGGCCACCGCCCGGCGCCATGGCCGTTGGCGAGGCCCCAATAGGCGAAGGTGAAAAGTGCGTCTCCCATCGCGATGTCGAGCACCGAGCCACGCCCCGTGAGATCGCGCTCGCGAAGCGCCAGGAGAATATTGATGACCGCGGGCATCGCGCCGCCCGCAATATCCGCCGCGAGGATCGGCGGGAGGACGGGGGCGCCGTCGGTCCCTCCGGTGAGCCCGAGCAGTCCCGTCTCCGCCATGTAATTGAGATCGTGCGCCGCGCACTGCGCCTTGGGGCCGGTCTGCCCCCAGCCCGTGATCGAGCAATAGACGATGCGCGGGTTGATCGCATGGACGGCCTCCGCGCTGAGACCGAGCCTGGCCATGACGCCCGGCCGAAACTGCTCGACTAGAATGTCCGCCCGCATCAACAATGGCCGCAGCCGATCCACCGCATCGGCGGCCTTGAGATCGATCGCCAGGCTGCGCTTACCGCGGTTGAGCATGTGGAAGTTGACGCTGTCGGCCCCCGCCTTCGGATCGTACGAGCGCATCTCGTCGCCCTGCCCCAGGCGCTCCACCTTGATGACCTCGGCACCGGCCTCGGCAAGCATTAGGCTCGCCAGCGGTCCCGGCAACAGCGTGCTGAAATCCAGGACGAGCAATCCGTCCAGCGGCGGCATCGGTGCTAATCCCTCCCTTGCCTGGCACATCCGCGCCGACGCTTGCGTGGCCGATGCTTGCATGATCGCATATCAGATATATGCTATGTGTAAACCAGGCTCGTGGATGAACCGGGGACCGATCGAGGATGCTAGGTAATGCGAGAGTATGATTTCGTTATCGTCGGTGGTGGCTCCGCCGGTTGCGTCGCGGCCAATAAGCTAAGCGAGGACGGGCGGTTCTCGGTACTGCTAATCGAGGCCGGACCTGCAGACACGCATCCGATGATCCACATGCCCAAGGGATTTGGGAAGATCGCCGCTTCCAAAAAGCACGCCTATTATTTCGACGCGAACGTCAACTCCGGGGGCAAGAACGCGCCCGAAACGTGGATCCGCGGACGGATGCTGGGTGGTTCAAGCTCGATCAACGGCCTTCAATACCAGCGTGGCCATCCTGAAGACTACGATCACTGGCAACGCGATCTCGGCCTGACCGATTGGGGGTGGGACACAATGCTGAGAATCTTCATCGCGATGGAAGATCACGAGCTCGGCGCTAACGAGCATCGCGGCGCCGGCGGGCCGCTATCGATCGCGGTGACCAAGAACCGATCGATGCTGATGGACAAGCTGATCGAGGCTGGCACCAAGCTTGGCCTGCCCCATGTCGACGATGCCAACCGGCCGTCGTTGGAAGGCATCGGCTATATCAGCGGCACGATCCGGCGCGGCAGGCGGTGGAGCGCCGCGAAGGCATTCCTCGATCCCGCGCGTCGCCGGAAGAATCTGACGATCGTAACCGACACCGACGTGCGGCGCATCCTATTCGACGGCACTCGCGCGATCGGCGTAGAGGCGACCCACAAGGGCAAGCCGGTGCAGTATCACGCGCAACGCGAGGTGCTGCTCGCCGCAGGTGCGGTGCAGACGCCGAAGCTCCTTCAGCTCTCCGGCGTCGGGCCAGCCGCGCATCTGAAGACGCTCGGCATTTCTGTCGTCGCCGATCGCGCTAACGTCGGCGCAAACCTACGGGAGCACCGTACCTTCACGGTCCAGTACCGCCTCAGCGGCAACTATAGTCAAAATAAGCATTATTCGGGCTGGCGGGTACTGATGCATGGCATACGCTATTTTCTTACGCACACCGGCCTGCTCGCCGCCGGACCCTATGACGTTACCGCCTTCGTTCGCACGCGGCCGGGGCTCGACCGCCCCGATGCGCAAATCGTCTGCGGCCCGATGTCGATGGACATGGCGGCCTGGGAGGGCTTTTCGAAAGGCATCAAGCTGGAACGCGAACCCGGTGCGCAGATCCTCGGTTATGGCCTTCTGCCCACGAGCGTCGGTAGCGTGATGATCCAGTCCGCCGATCCCTATGCGCCGCCGGCGATCGATCAGAACGCGCTTTCGACCGAGGAAGACCGTGCTGTCGCGATCGCGACCGTTCGCTACATGCGGCGCTTGTTCGAGCAGCCCGTGATCGCGCGCTACATCAAGGCGGAGATGCTGCCCGGGCCGGCAGTCGATACTGACGAAGAGATCCTCGCCGCCTATAACCGAATGAGTGGTCCTGCCTATCATGCGCTCGGCACCTGTCGGATGGGCACCGATCCGGACAGCGTCGTCGATCCGCGGCTTCGCGTGCGGGGGGTTTCGAATCTTCGCGTGCTCGATATCTCGATCTTCCCGACGCAAATCTCAGGCAACACGAACGGGCCGGCGATGGCGGCGGGGTGGCGCGGATCCGAACTCATCCTCGAGGATACTGCGCTGGTGCGGGCGGCGTGACCCAAGCGATCCGGTTCGACGGCGCGGACGGCCTAACGCTAGCCGCCGACGCGGTGGGCGACGACGACGCTCCGCCGGTTATCTTCCTGCATGGCGGCGGGCAGACCCGGCGAAGTTGGAAGCATAGCCTGTCGGTCGTCGCGGGCCTCGGCTGGCGTGCCATCGCCTACGATGCGCGGGGTCATGGCGAAAGCGACTGGAGCGTCGGCGGCGACTACCGGATCGAGACCTTCGCACGTGATCTCGCGGCGGTGATCGTCCAACTCAAGCGACCGCCGGTCCTCGTCGGTGCATCGCTCGGCGGCATCACAGCGCTGCTGCTAGAGGGCGAGCAACGAGTGGCCACTGGGCTCGTGATGGTAGATGTTGCGCCGCGTATCAACCCTCAAGGCGTCGATCGCATCCTTGCGTTCATGGCTGCGGCACCGGACGGCTTCGCCACGCCGG
>CAZZZX010000004.1:0-11802 GCA_964658585.1 uncultured Novosphingobium sp. | reverse complement strand
TCGACAACGACTGCGACCTTTCGATCGAATCCGCGGATGAGGCGGCCGACGCGGCGGCCCGCTACAATCCGGAACGACCCCGCCCGCCAAGCACGCATGGCATTGCCGCGAACCTACGGGTCCGCGACGGTCGGTATCACTGGCACTGGGACCCCGCCTTTCTGAAAGATCGACGTGAAGGCCGCGCTGAAATCGACGATCGAATCGACGCGAGCGCGTCCAACATCGCGGTTCCAAGCCTGCTGATACGCGCCGGACGAAGCGACGTCGTGACGGCAGAAGAGCTAATACACTTACGACGCATTATGCCGAATTGCCGCTACATCGAAGTTCCCGCTGTCGGCCATATGATAGCAGGCGATGACAATAATGCGTTCAACGCAGTAATCGTAGATTATTTAACGACGCTGCATCTCGCGGCAGCTTAAGTCGGAAAATGTATCAATACCCAACGCTTTTCTCTGCGACGCGATCCATACTCGGATCGGGCGCCTGAACGGGCGGTCTCCACAATCCACACCGACGATCTCGCCGCCCTACCAATCAATAGCCTGATCGAGCGCAACCGCGGCGTCGATTAGGAACCGGTCGATGACTGCACCCTTGGTTGCGCCGAACAGGCGGTCGAGGATAACCGCAGCATCGCGAGGATGGCACTGCTCCTAGCTGGGCTGCCTGAGCAGGTGCCGGGCGTTAACCGGGACGCGAACCTAGTCCAGCAGCGATCCAACCGACACGCCAAATGGCACGGCAAGCTTCTCGACGACGGTGATCGTCGGATTGCGCGCGCCGCGTTCGATATCGCTGACATAGGTGCGGTGGATGCCGGCCTCGTCCGCATAGCGCTCCTGGCTCCAGCCCTTCTCGGTGCGAAGGCGGCGCAGGTTTCGAGCGAGGCGCTGGCGAACATCCACGCGCGAGCTTGAGCCCGCCTGCCGCCGATCGATCTACAGACGATCAGAGACATTCGGGTTGACTGCGCGTCGCCGTCGAGCATGTGTCCTGTCACTGATCGTCGACAGGAGAGTGGGACCGTGAGCCGTTATCGAAGCCAAATCCGTGAGGTCATCAACCGCAACGCGCTCGTCACGCTGGCGCTCGACCTTGGTTACAATGCCTTCCTGCCGGTCTATGACGGCGGCATGGACTTCATCCTCTACCGCGAGGAGGATGGCGATGTCCGTAAGGTCCAGCTCAAGGGTCGTTGGTACATCGATCGAAAATATGAGGGGCGCGATATCTGGATCGCGTTTCCGGATCGCGATCGATGGTACCTGGTTCCGCACGACGAGATGATCGTCATCGGCGAACGCTTCGGCTTCACGTCGAGCAAATCCTGGATCGAGGGTGGTGCATATAGCTGTCCGTCGTTGTCCAAAGAGATGGTGACGAGCCTCGCGGCATACGAGTTCAAGCCCCTGGCGGACGTTGCGGGTGAGGCGGCCTCGGACGCGCGGGCCGCTGAAGGTGCTTAACCCAAGCCGAGCGACGCAGCATTCACTGCTCGACGTGCTCGACAGTCCGATCCGACTGCCTCAACACCGGCCGCAACGGCGAGGAGTGCGCTGTAGGCTCACTGAGACGTCGCCGCACCCTGACGCTGATCGATCCCGCTGCGACACTCCAGGCGGCCCTCACGGCCGCCTGAAGCGCGTGTGCGATCAAAACGCGTCAAAGCGAGTTGCAGGCCTCCTCTCTCCTTCGAACATGCCCTTGCGCTGAATCTGCATCTTCGTTCGCTCTCTGCGCGCAATCCAACTCAAGAGCTGCGAGAAGGCGTCCACCTGATCGTCATGCTTAACGTCGCAATAGAGCTGGTCGAGTTCGATCAGCCGTGCGACCCGACCGACCTTGTCCGCCGCAATCAGTGTCGTGCCTGACCCGCCGAACGGATCGAGGATGATGTCCCCACGCTTGGTAACATCGAGGATCGCATCGCGGACGAGAGCGACCGGTTTGACGGTCGGATGCATCGCCAACGCCTCGTCTCGTTCGGCTGACGGGCTTGTCATCCCGGAATAGCGCCAGATATTTGTTCGGTGGCGGCCGTTAGCGCCGAGCTGAACGTTATTCCGGTGTGCTGCCGTCCCCTTCTTGAAGATCGCAATCAGCTCGTGTTGGGAGCGGTACAGCGACCCCATCCCCGCGTTCGATTTTTCCCAAACGCAGAGGTTGACCTGCTCGTCATAGGCAGCGTTCGCCGCGAGAAGCAGCGGACGCTGTCCGCGCCAATCCATGCAAATGTAATGAAGTGCACCGGCTTGACAGAACGACGAACAGAGCATCATAAACGATAATAGGAAGCGTTGGAATTCGGCTTCGGTCATTTCGCCGGATGCTTGGGCAAACTCCCGGTGCTTGTGCTTGCCAAGGCCGCTCACATTGCCCGCTATCCGACAGTTGTACGGCGGATCCGCGAAGATCATTGCCGCTCGATCGCGAACCAAAACTTTTGAGTAACTTTCCGCTTGCAGCGCGTCGCCGCAAAACAAACGATGCTCGCCAATCTGCCAGATATCGCCGAGCCGCGTGATGCTGATCGTGTCGACGACCGGTACGTCGTCGTCGAAATCGTCGGCACCAGCAGCGGTATCTCGACGGCGCTCGAGATCGTCGAGATCGAACCCGGTCGATCCGAAGTCGAAATCGACATCCAAAGTGAGGATGGCGTCTGCTTCGACCTCAAGCGCCTCGAATGACCATTCGACGCCGATCTCGGCCAGGCGATTATCGCCGATGCGATAAGCCTTCTTCTGAGCCGCACTGAGATGGCCGAGGTGGATCACCGGGACCTCGTCCAAACCGGCAAGCTTGCAGGCTTCGAGGCGCCCGTGGCCCGCGATCACCTCGTTGTTTTCATCGACGAGGATCGGGTTGACGAAGCCATTTGCCGAGATGCTGCGCGCAAGCGCAGCGATCTGCTTCGGGCTGTGGACCTTCGGGTTGTTGGCGTAGGGTTTGATCTCGCCAAGCGCGAGATAGCTGACCGATAGCCTGAGCTCACCCTTGCTGCCGCGAACGGCGTTTGGCCGTGCTCGACAAGGTCTCTTGGTAGTCATACAACACTCCTTCCAGCGTCTCTTGCCCCGCGAACGGCTCACGGCGCTTCCAATCCAATCAGGACGAGAGTGTCCCGATTGAATCTTCGATCGTTGTCGGAAGACAGAAAATGTAGGTCCGCCGGTTCTCGGACCGGGGTCAATGGTGAAAGTTCGGAACTCGCCGTCACGCCGCCGGGTGCGATGATTCAGTTTTTTGGACCCTCATCTCGGGCCCAGATCGGCGCGTTTCAGCTCGACTCTACCCGCCCGAACGAATCACTTACGGATTATGCGCTTGCACATCTACGCCGCGGTTCATTGGCGCCTGATCGTTTGTAGCTCGAGCAGATTGTGCGACAGTCTTTCCCTGTTATCCGGCTAGGGAAGTATCGCTAAAAAGTGCACGATCACGCGGGTTTCGAAGCCTGATAAGCTTATGCGCTGGACTTCTCCCTGTTAATTCGCTGATAGTAGGGAAATAGCGGCAGAGACTGGTTCGCTACCGACTGCGTCGCGCACCACTCTATCGAAGATATCTACCCACACCGGAGACCCTGGCGTCGCGGTCAATTTGGTCCGTGTTTCCCGAGGGTTGCGGGACGGGTTTTCGCACGAGCGCGAACGGAGACCAGATCGTCCGGCCTCGTGCGCCCTTCGGGACGCAGTATCTCCACGCGCCCTGTTGGTAGACCCGAAAAGCAAAAGCGGGTCGTGTCGGCGAGATACTCGCGGGATGACGATGCGGATGCGCTTGCCGGTGCGGACGACGCCGATCGGGATGCGGATGGGCGGCCCCACCGCTGGATGAACTGCCGTGGATTGAGGCTGAACGCCAGGATGCAGGTGCGCGCCGGCAGGTGGGCACGTCGATGCCTTCGTCGAGACAGCGGCTGGCGACGGGTGCGCCGATGTCGCCCAAGCGAAAGCGGTCGAGGATTCCTCGGCGCTGGCGGATGGGCGCCAACAACCGCTGTCAGCCTTCATCCCGGGAAGCCGTCAGACTGCAGCGGCAGTCACTAGGTGAGGTTCAGCGTAGAGCGGTGAGCTGACTAGTTCTTTTACCTCATCAGGGGTGCAAAGATACCAGGAACGATCGATTTCCCCGGAAGTTTCTGCGTCCGGATCAACGGATTGGACGTGCAATGAACAAGGATCGCCTGGCCGGCGCGGCTGAAAACCTCGCAGGGCGCGCTACGTCGACCACGGGAACGCTCATCGGCGACGATCGGATGATCGCGCGCGGTAAGGCGCGCCAGTTTTCCGGTAGGCGCCGTAACATCGCGGGATCGATCCGCGACATATTCGGCCTCAAACCGCGACCGCTAGCGCGGCGTCCGGCGGTCCGTCCCGCGGCCGCCGACCCATCACCCGTCACCCACTCAGCGAAGGAAAGCATCATGAACGAAGACGAGATCAAGGGCGGCCTCCGCTATGTGAAGGGCAAGGTCGAGAAGGGCGTCGGCGACGTCACGACCGACACCAAGTGGCAGGTCGATGGCGTGATCGATCAGGTCGCCGGCGGCGCGCAGAACCTCTACGGCCGCGCGAAGGAGACCGTCAGCGACGTCATCGACGGTGCCCCCGAGATGATCGCGGACGCCGGCGACCGGGCACGCGACGCCGCCAATCGCGGTCGGGCGCTCGCGAACGAGCATGTCAGGGACAATCCCTGGATGCTGGTCGCGGGCGCCGGCCTAGCCGGCTACACGCTCTCGTGGCTGCTGCACGGTCGCCGCGACTGACATGCCCAGCCCATCATCCGACCTGACGAAGCGTGCGAACGCGGACGGCACGCCGGGTGGTGGGCCGCCCGCGGTCATTCCGATCCAGAAGTCGCTGCGCGATTCCGCCGACCTGCGGCACCTCCAGCAGATCATCTCCGGGCTCAATGAAGGCGTGATCCTGATCGATCCCGACCAGACGATCCTGTGGGCGAACGAAGCCGCGCTGCGGATGCACGGCGTCGACACCCAGGTCGCGCTCGGCGGCACGGTCAACACATATCGCGAGCGCTTCCAGCTGCGCTATCGCAACAACCACCCGCTTGATCCCGATCATTATCCGGTCGAGCGCGTGGTCGGCGGCGAGGCGTTCAGCGAGGTCATCGTCGAGGTCGCGCCCGCCGGCAGCCAAGAGCCGCAATGGGTCCACCAGGTTCGCAGCTTGGTGCTGATCGACGAGGCGGGCGATCCCGAATGCCTCGTGCTCGTGCTCCAGGACGTGTCGCTGCGGTTCGAGGCGGAAGAGCGGTTCGAGCAATCGTTCAACGCCAATCCGGCGCCCGCGGTGATCTGCCGGCTGAGTGACCTGCGCTACGTCAAGGTCAATCAGGGCTTTCTCGAGATGCTCGGCTACGAGAAGGACCAGGTCCTCGGCAAGACCGCTTACGAGGTCGACGTCCTCGAGAATGCCGACCGAAAGGACCTCGCCAAAGAACGTCTCGCCGAGCGGCGGACCATCCCGCAGATGGAGGCCGAGCTGTCGCTTCCGGGCGGCGGCACCAAGCTGGTCATCGTCGCAGGTCAACCGATCGACCTGGGCGACGAGCCCAGCATGTTATTCACCTTCGCCGACCTCGAGCCGCGCCGAAAGGCCGAACTGTCGCTGCGCCAGAGCGAGGAGCGCTTCACCAAGACGTTTCGGCGCGCTCCGGTGGCGATGGCGATCGGCGAAGCAGACGGACACGTCCTGTGCGACATCAACGCTGCCTTCACACGGCTGACGGGCTATGCCGCCGACGAGATCGTCGGGCGCCGGCTTTGTGATGTTGGGCTGTGGGAAACACCGACGATCCGCGACGAGATCGAAGATCGGCTTGGAAGCGGCGGCGCGTTCGAGAACTTCGAAACCCGTATCCGCATCAAGGACGCTGTGCTCGACGTCATCCTATCGACCGAGGCGATCCATCTCGGGAACGCCGAGTGCGTGCTATGGGTTCTGCAAGACATCACCGCGCGCAAGCATTCCGAGATCGAACTCGTCGATGCGATCGAGGCGGTGATGAAGGATACGAGCTGGTTCAGCCGATCGATCATGGACAAGCTTGCAAATCTTCGCGCGCCGCAACGCCAGCAATCCTCGGCAGATCTTGATGATCTTACCCGCCGCGAGCGCGAAGTGCTCGCGCTGATCTGTCGCGGTTTCGATGACAAGCTGATCGCGCGCGAGCTTGCCGTTTCGAGCAATACCGTGCGCAACCACGTCGCCCGCATCTACGGCAAGATCGGCGTCAATCGCCGGAACGCCGCAGTCGCCTGGGCGCGCGAGCGCGGGTTTGACGGCGACTCGGTCGCGATCCGCCCTTCCAGCTAGAACGTATCGACCACATCGGTTGGTAGTCAAAGCTCTACCGACGTCGGTTAGTCCAGTGCGGACTAATAACCGAAAAGAACCTTATAGACATCTGAATGGAGATAATCATGAACCAGAATCGTGTCGATGGCCTTGCCAAGGAGGTTAAGGGGTCAATAAAAGAAGCAATCGGCAAGTTGACCGGTAACAAAACAACAGAAAACGAGGGCAAGGCAGAAAAATCTGCGGGAAAGACCCAGGCCGCAGCCGGCAAGGGTATCGATACAGTCAAGGTCGCGTTCAAAAAGTGACATATTCACGACCCGCTCCAAGCGGGCCGGGCATTAGCCGATCGGGGTTTTGAGCGATCGGCTCTCTCAAAAGGAGCTTTCCATGTCTACCAGCTATGATGCCGCCTTCACGCGGCCCGAGACGGCTATTGCCGTTCCACTTCGCGCGCGATTGTCCTGGCCCGCCATCTTCTCGGGCGTCGTCATCGCGATCGCGATCCAGCTCGTATTGGCGCTACTTGGCGCCGGGATCGGTCTTAGTCTCGTCAATCCCATCCAGGGTACGACGCCGAGTGCGGGCGGCTTCGGCATAGGCGCCGGCATCTACTGGATCCTCAGCACGATCGTCGCGCTCGGCGGCGGCAGCTATGCAGCGGCCCGCGTCGCCGGTGTGCATGACCGCTTCGACGGCATCGTTCACGGCCTGACGATCTGGGGCGTCACCCTGATCCTGACACTGTATCTCGTCACCTCGGCGGTCGGCGGGATCATCGGCGGCGCGTTTCGCACCGTGGGTGCCGTGGCAGGTGCGGCCGGACAAGGCGTCGGTGCGACCGCGCCGACGATCGCGAAGGCGGCTGGTGTCGATACCGACGACCTTCAGAACCAGGCCTCGGCCTATCTGACGGCGGCGCCGGCCGACCCCGCCGCGATGACGCCGCAGGAAGCGCAAAAGGAAGTCGCCAAGCAGCTTCCCGACCTCGCCGCCGGCGGCGCGAAGGGCCAGCAGGCCGAAGATCGCATCGTGACGATCGTCGCCGCGCAGCAGAAGATCAGCCGGCCCGAAGCGCAGCAGAAGGTGGACGCTGCCAAGGCTCGCTTTGTCGCTGCGAAGAATGACGCGATCCAGGCCGCCAAGTCGACTGCGAACAGCGCCGCGGGCGGCGCTGCCGGAACGTCGTTCCTGATCGTGCTATCGATGGTGATCGGTGCTGCGGCCTCCGCATTCGGCGGGATCGCGGGCGCACGTCGGCAAGAGTTTGTCGCCCGTCAGTAAAGGACGGCTTGGTGGCGGGGCCCGTCCCCTGTTTTAGTTCGATGACCCGGGGTGGATCATCAATGAGGGCATCGCGGCCGGTGCTGCGATGCCCTCATAAATGAGGAAATATCCATGATTGAAAATTTGCAGGCGCAGTGATCGGACGAGGGGCCGCCCGCCGAACGGGTGGCAACAAGCTGCTTGGTGCAGCGGCCGGGGTCGGGGTTTCGATCCTTCTGGGGCGCATTGCGCCTATCGCTGCGGCTGCGACAGCGCGGCAGGCCCACCGGCTTTTCTCGCGCACTCGATCCGTTCGTGATCTCGACATCGATACACGATCCTCCGGTGCGTAGATTTGCCGGTGCCGCCTGCTCACGACAAAAGGAGATGATTATGAAGCGTTCGATTATCCTGGCTTCGATACTGGGTGCCGCTCTCGGTTTGACCGGATGCAACACGGTTTCAGGCGCTGGCAAAGACGTCTCGTCCGCCGGCAAGGCGATCACGAAGGCCGCTGAACCCGTGAGATGAAAAGAGGGTGTGCCGATCGACCGGCACACCCTCGATTCCTGAGGATATCTGCGACGGCGACATCGATGTCGTACCGCCTGATGGCGCGGTGGATTTCCATGCGTGGTTCGAGGTCTATCTCGGTGGCCATTGGCAATAGCTTCGATGCGCGGCATCGCCACCCAAGGATCAGGGGGCGGATCCTCGCGGCCTGTGGCCGCGACGCCCCCGACACCCCGCTGACGACCACGTTCGGAGCGGGTCACTGACCGCGGAATCATCGGGCATCAATTAGCATCTTTTGCGGCGAGGCTAAGCGCCATGTTCGGCAAATGGGCGGCATCATTGTTTGAAGGAGAAAAACGATCACTCAAAGAATATCGTCTGTGCTGGATCAGAAGAAGATCTTTATCATCTCGAACGAGATCCGTGCTCGGTTTGGCGATCGCTCGGTGTCTGTGGTGGAATATCAGATCCTCGAGGCGGAGGGGCTAGTTCGCAAAGTCTGGGAGGCGATACTGTCATGTGTCCGAACCTGCTGACCCGCTCACTCTTGCCCGAATGGCCAGATCCATCTTCCCGTCAGTTTTGATCTGTAGCTAATTCGGACGCTTCTGTGACGCGCCGACGGGCGTCCTTGCAAGTCTGCCATTCGGAGACGATCCCTGGCCGCTTCCAGAGGATTGTTGTGCTCGGCGATAAGCTCAGAATGGTCGTCTTCGAAAATAGCTATAAGCTTGGCCGCTACGCCAAGCTCCTCATCCAACATGTCGGCGCCACCACGCGATCGTGACGATTATATCGCGCTGCCCAAGGTCGTCCAAGCGGCGAGCTTCGAGGTCAGCGTGATGAGGGCCGCGAGATATCGACAGACCGCGGCTATCGGCGCTTTCACCTCGTTTCGCGGAGGGCTCACGAAAGCTGTGCTGCGCGCTCCTGACAAGGGTACGCCGGATGCGCCCATCGCAATCCTGTTCGGACGCCGCGGGACAGCGCACCGCGCCTACCGGCCGCGCTCCTGCCGATGGCAGCCGCGGCCCGATACTGGCGACCGGCGAACTGCTCGCCCGGCCCGTGCAGGGACTGCGCGAGCCCGCAGATCCGGTCGGCGACCCGGTTCTTCCGCGTCAAGGCCGCGAACAGGATTCGGTCTTTCGTGGTTTCGAGGAACGAAAGCGTCTTTTCGCTACTGGCCAACCATCCGCCCGCCCGTGCTTTCCGCCTGCGACGCCCAGTCATCCCAGTCCTGTCGGTCGAGCTTGGGCCTGCCGCCAAGGTAACGAACCGCCAGGAGCCCGCCGAGAACCGCGAGACCCAAGATCATGAGGGCGTAGACCTGGATCCCTCCGATGGCGGCCCAGGCCGATCGCCTGGGAGTATCGCCTTGCACCTTCCGCGCTGCTTGCGCAGTGCGCGCTTCGTACGGCCCAGCTTCGAAAGCAGGACCGGGGTGGCTGCTTTGATATTCACGCCACCGGCGGTCGATCTCGGATTGCTTGCTCATGAAGACGACACCATCAGCTCGACCGGCGTATCCGAGATTGGCCCGGGCGACTGATCCTCGTCCTTGTGGCTGAACAGCCAGCGACCCAGCAGTCCCGCGATCGCGGCCCCCAGCAGGGGCGCGAACCAGAAGAGCCAGAGCTGGCGAAGCGCCCATCCGCCGACGAAGAGCGCCGGGCCCGTGCTGCGGGCCGGATTGAGTGAGGTGTTGTCGATCGGGATCGAGACGAGGTGCGCCAACGTCAGGCTAAGGCCGATCGCGAGGGGCGCGAACGCCGCAGGCGAGCGCTCGTCCGTCGCACCGAGTATCACGAGCAGGAACCCGCTGGTGAGGATCGTCTCCGACAGCAATGCCGCAGCCAAGCTATAGCCGCCGGGCGAATGCGCGCCGTACCCGTTGGCTGCAAATCCGCTGGCGACGAGATCGAAGCCGGGCGTGCCGGACGCCAGGACGGCAAGAGCGCCGCTGGCGAGCGCAGCACCGATCAGTTGGGCGGCGACATAAAGCGGCAACTCGACGGCGCGAAACCGTCCGGCAACGACCAGACCGACGGTCACCGCGGGATTGAAATGACCGCCCGATATGAATCCGACCGCGAACGCCATCGTGAACACGGTGAGACCGAACGCCAAGGCGATACCGACTAGTCCAATCGAGCCGGGCACATGGCTGCCGGCCGCCAGCACGGCTGCGCCGCACCCCCCGAGGACCAGCCAGAACGTCCCGATGGCCTCGGCAGCCAGGCGTCTCGCAAAGGCTGCGGAACGCGGACGAACCACGGCGCCGGAGGCCGACTGGACGGCATTTGCGCTTCTAGGTGCGACAGTCATGATGGGCGTTCCCAATCCTTAATATGCGCGCGCGGGCGCGGACGTCGTTCTGATCCGACCTCGACGCGGGCGCGGGCGATGCCATCACCCGTGAGTCAAAATCCGGCCGGGATTCGCGGTTCGGTCTACAATGGCGATGTGTTTGTCAGGATGCCGCAGCCAGCCGCGACCTTGGCGACTTCGACGACGACCCCGGGATCGTGCACCTCGCGGGCCGCGCGGACGAAGTCGCATGCGGTCACTCGACCCGGGGTCGTGTCGCTCTCGCGCGTTGCGCGGACGGCATCGCCCGACTGCTTCGATTGGCCGAGCGACAAGTCGGCCTGGAGGCGTTATCGTCCATTCTGCGCAACCAGACCTCGACCAGAAGATCGGAGTGGCGGGTTGATCCAAATTATCCAACTGGGCTTCTCACCGCTCATCAGAAGCCCCGACGCCATCGATCGTTCCTGGTATATCGGCACCACCAATGATCCTTTTGCTATCGGGCGTCCTTTCGGTGATGTCGCCAGCTCGTCGGGACATCCGCCGTTTCAGGCGCGATTTCTCAACGGCAAGCTTCGCCAAGTCGAATTCCTCGCCGAGGGAAAGGGCTTCGTATCGCAAGGCCAGCTCTAGATGTAGGTGTCTCGAATGCTCGGCGAGCGGAGCTTCAGACATATACCGCTCCGCCAAAGCGCGTTCCGCGTAATACGGCCTGTCATCTCTTTCCATATGCGATCCTGTAGCGACCTCGAATTCAAGCCGCCTTTGCGAAGGAGACATGCTGCCCCCTTACGGGATGCCGCGGATTGCCGCGTGAGCGGTTCTCATCATATCCGATGGTAAATTCGCACCCAATTGGTCGCCCGGCGTCTTCGTGCAGCCCTTCGCACGACAAGCCCTATCGACCGCGAACGGTGGATCCCGACAAAGATTGACCGCTGATCGTGCGTAACGGCTGATCGCGATAAAACAGAGCCGCACGCGGCAATGTCACACTCGGCCACTATCGCGGTTCAGTCCCCATTGCTGGAACAGGATCACCCGCTCCGGTCTCCCGGAATTCGCCCGCCAGCGATGGAAAGCGCGACAACCCTAGAACCTGCTCCATATCAACACGTTCACGCTCAACGTGCAAGCTGAGGGTATCAACCATCTCGAGAGCGGCGAGCCGGTAAGAGTCTCCTGACTCCAGAATCGCCAGTTCGTTCCACGTCGAAATAAATTCCTTGTATCTAGCGTAGGACAAATCACATTTTTGTCTCATATCGCAGGCGATCTTGACTATGAAAGCATTGCTCCAGACCAGGAGATAAGGGAATATCACGATGTGTTTATACCGAGTGTAATTACCGATCTGCAACGACAATTGCCA
>CAZZZX010000003.1:0-28846 GCA_964658585.1 uncultured Novosphingobium sp. | reverse complement strand
CTCAAACAGCATGTCGGGCAGATATATCGCTTCGCGATCCCGCAAGGGTGGGCTGAGAGCGACCCCGCGGCTTCGCTCAGCGATGCCTTGGCACCAAAGCCGCGTGTCCGGCACATGGCGACGGTAGGGATGGTCGAGCTGCCGCAGCTCGTTCGAGCGATCGATAGCTACGATGGCGACGAGACGCCTAAACGTCGGGCGATCACGCGGGCGGCGCTGATGTTCACGATGCTCACCTGGGCGAGGACCAACGAGACCCGCCTTGCGACCTGGGATGAGTTTGAGGGCCTCGACGCGCCCGACCCGCTCTGGCGGGTGCCAGCCGGCCGCATGAAAATGGAGCGCGAGCATCTCGTGCCGCTGTCCACCCAGACGGTCGACCTGCTGAAATTGCTGCGCGAGCATAGCCGCAGCCGCTTCGTCTTTCCGGGCGAGAAGGCCGAGCAGCCGATCTCGCAGAACACGATGATCTATGGATGCTACCGGATGGGCTACCGCGGTCGCCAGACGGTCCACGGCTTCCGTGGGATCGCATCGACCTGGGCCAACGAGGCCGAATGCTACCGACCGGACTGGATCGAGATGGCGCTTGCCCACGCCGATGAGGACGAGGTCCGTGGCGCCTACAACGCCGCCCTCTATCTGACCCCGCGTCGACGCATGCTCCAGGCATGGGCGAACATGATCGAAGGCATGCTCACCAACGACAACGCAGACAGCGAGGCGCCGGAGCGCGAAGAGACGCTTCAGTTGGCATGAAGGGCGAGGTTTGGGACTTTCCTGCCGCTCCCAATTTAACGTCGAGCGGCAGCTTCTTTTGGAAGCCGACAAACAGATTTTTTTCACGTGGCGCTGCGGTCCGATAGGACCGAGGTGACGCGCTATATCGCGCTCACTATCGTCGCATGCGGAAGCTGCCGTCGCAGGGATCACGACGAGTTAGGGACAATGTCTTTGGCAGCGACTTGGAGAGCCTATCAGGAGGAAGCAGCGGAGTTCTTCCGCAGTCTTGGCATGCGGGCATCCACGGATGCGACCGTCCAAGGCGTAAGGACCAAGCACGCCGTCGATGTTTTGGTCGAGATTGATCTCGCTGGCTTCAGTGTCCGGTGGGTTGTCGAGTGCAAGCACTGGAAAGACCCTGTCTCCAAGCTTCACGTCCTTGCGCTTCGGGAGATAGTCTCCGACCTCGGCGCCGATCGCGGTGTCATCCTATGCGAGACCGGTTTTCAATCAGGCGCCTATGAAGCCGCCCAGTTCACCAACGTGCAGGTCACTTCGCTGGCCGAACTCAGCGACAACTCTAAGGCAGCTATGACATCGTTCAGGTTGCGTGAACTGTTCGACCGTTCCTGCACCGCTCGCGAACGATATTGGGAGGTGCCAAAAGCGGAGCGCATAGCAAAAGGCCTTCGCGGCGATGTGGGCGATCCGACCCTCACTTATACGGGCACCTTTGTCGCCGAGGCGGCCGAGCGAATCCTCAGCGTCGCCTTCCGCAAAGGCTATCCTATCGCTTTGGACGAGTTTGATGCGATGAAGCTTAGGTGTAAGCTGCCGGTTACCTTGGCTAACGCTGACGAGGTACTCGAATTTCTTGAACCTGCGATCGCCGGGCTAGAGCGCCGACTGGATGCCGCTGGCGCTTGAGCGACCGAGGGATGATCGCAAACACGATTTCGTATGCTCCCGTCGGCATTAGTTTCGGAGCAGGCAAGCGATCTTTGAGGTGGCACGGACGCGGCGATCTCGTTCGGGCTACCCAAGCCAGGCACATATCCCGCGAGAGATAGCGGCCACCCAATACTGAGGGCGCGGGAGCCATGACGGGTCTTCATGCTGGATCAGCGAGGCTATCTCGGGCTGCGCTGGTCGATGCTGGTTCGCGCTGTTTACGACGACGCTTGCGGCGCGATGGTCATATGCCTGTGCCATCTTCCCCTCGTAGAGAGGCACCCATTCTCCGGAGGCACTCTGCCAGCGATTTCCCCCTACGGGGTACGCTCCCTCCTGATCCTCAAGCTCCTTCTGGGAGCGGAAATGCGCGGAGTCGTTCGTCATGTGAAACATGGTGCTGTATTTCAGCGGCCACGCCCTTGCTTCCTGACCGTCGGTGCGGCGGACCAATGCCTTTCTTCGGCATTTCCCAGGATGGTATGGCGAATCATGTCGATACGGTCGCTCAGGGGCGAGATGTAATCCCCCCACGCTACCAGGGCCTCAGCTTCCGCCATTGCCGAGATGACCCGAGCGGGCGCTCGGCGCTGGGGGCTAGAGTAGCGCTCAATTGCTCCGCCAATCCGCTTTCGCCCCGTCACGACTAGGAAGCCGACAGTCGACTGACGGCCAGTGCTCCCCATTCCGAGACGCGCCTGAGCGCCCCTCGGAATGTCCAATGTCGGTGGGTAAGCCGTCGTTCAGGGAGGCGTGCCGCTACGGCAAAAATGTCCCATTGCCGGCCGGTCAGTCTATGCGACGAACGGCCTCAGGAACGTCCGCTTCCAGGATCGCCGCTTAGAGCCTTCTACGGCTTGGATTGGGCGGTAGCGGACTACGGGTTGCGCCACATATCCAAGCCGATGAGCACGCCGTAACGGCCCAGCCAGAGAGTGAGGACAGCATAGACCGTGATAGTTATCCAGAAAAAGGCGGGGCTATCAGCGCGTGCGTATGGGCCCCCCCCCCTTGCCCGCACAACTCCGGTGCGGACGCCTTTGACGACGAGCCACGCGCAAAACATCGGCGCGCCGACGAAGAATGCCGCAAAGAACGCGACGCCGACGAACCCTTTCACTTCCTCGACCAAGCCGATGCCCCTTGCCGCTTGGAATGGGATAGCCCTTCGCGGGACATCTGCAAACGGGACCGGGTAGGGTAAAACCGGATAACCGGTGATGGGCGTTTTCAGCCGAAATGCCTCAAGCGCGCACGGCATCCGGCGCGTAGCAGATGAGGAGCGAAGACCAACGTGAGGTAGAGGAGGCTCGATGAGATCGCGGAGATCGCCACCTCTTGCAGAAAGCCCCCCGATCCCGACAGCAGGGCCCACGATCCGATCACGAGCGCTGGGCCAGCGATGGCGAATTTGATCGGATGCCCCTCGATTGGCGCGCTTTTGAACCAGATTAGGAGGCCAAGCGCCGCCATCCAAGGGGTCGATAGGATGCCGCCGAGGAATAGCCCTATTCCTGCGCCACCAATACTAAACCCCGATGTCGTGCCGATTGTGTCTGAGATGCCGGTGACACAAAGACCGAAAACGTGCGCGACGATAATGCGCACGGCGAGGTCTCCACGAACAGAACGTTTGGTCATGGCCCAACTTGCTCGCCTGTCCTGTGATTGGCAATGGCAGCTTGTGGGCGATCTCTGATGTCGGTCATGCGAGCCTCAAATGAGCCAACCTATTCCTCCCGCTGTTTTGCCCCGATCCGAGCGGCCGATTGATAGACCGTATCGATAAAGTCCGCGATGTCGTCATCTGTGATCCGTAGGGCATCGTCTTCCCAAACGAAGCGGCCCTGTATCCGTATCGCGGTTTCCTGCTGGAACATCTCGCCGTGATGATCAGTAAGTTGCTGGTCCTCGTGCTTGATAAAATTCGCGACCATCCGAAGCCGTTCAAGGCGCGGCTGATCGATCGCCCACCCGTCGTTTTCAAGCTCGGCATATGCCTTCCTGCCGCCCTCATAGCGCCGCCAAGTCGGGTTCATGCTCAGCACATGCTTTTCCCAAGCGTGATAGACCATCAGCGCGAAGGCTTGGGCGTGATAGTTGAGGAGTTTGCGAGACATCTCGTAGTGAAAGTCAAGAATCTCCGCCTGACTATAAGTTTCTCCGGTCTGCTCATCGGCAACCTCGTCACTTGCCGTCCCAGCATCGAGCATCGCCGCGTGGCTTACCGCTTCTTCTTCCGCGCTCTCGATCCGTGCGTTAATTGCGTCCCGTCCCTCGCGATAGGCGCTTGCGATGGTTTCTATCGTCCTGCGGAGAAATATCTGGGAAAGGTCGGCCATGTGGTCGACCATAGACCAAATCCAAGCGAGGATCACCGGAACGTCTGCAATCGCGAAAACGCTAATCCGCCGGGAACGACCGAATGCGGGGCGGCAGCCGCTCGACCGCTTCCCCGGTCAAGACCTGCCGAGCGGCTATCGGGGCGGCTCGATCGCTTCGGACGGTTTGGAACGGGGACAACTGGTGGATTGCGCTCCGTCGGCTTTCGGCAGACCCGATAACGATTGCGGACGTTGCACACGAAGGGCGCTTGGAGGTAGCTTCATGCATCATGCCCGCAACAACGAATATCCGCCGACGCGAAGGCGACCTCCTCAAGATCGACCTTGGCGATGACCGAAACTCGTATGCCCAAGTCGCAACCGAGCCGCTGAGCGTTTTCTTCGATGGCAGTTTCACCCATGACTTGCCTCTAGTCCAGATAGCCAGCCTGCCCGTGCTGTTCCGCATTCGGGTTGCAAACTACGCGATTAAACACGGGCGTTGGGCCGTGGTAGGCCGAGCGGTTCTGGCACCCGAGGATCAGGAGGAGCCGTTCTTTATAAACAGGACGCGATCACTGGACACCTGACGCTACATCACTCATCCTTTGCGCAGACGAACTGGGAACGCGCCGCGACCTTCGCGGAATGCGATGGCTTGGAAAATGCAGCGGTTTGGGAGCCAGAGCGCGTAAAAGACAGGCTGCGAGACCATTATGCTGGGCGAGAGAACAAATGGGTTGAAAGCTTTCGGATCAATCTGGCGGCAGTTCCCTGATCACTAGAGCAGATTCCGATCATTCTGGCTCATAGCCTGCAGCAGAGAAGTAGTTGGCGCATTCGTCTGGCTCGAAGAGCGGCAGGGCGTCGCGGATCGCGTCCCAAAGGTCGGCGATGGTTCGCGCGGCGGCTTTGCGCAGGATTGCTTTGAGTTTGGAAAAGGCGTTCTCGATCGGATTGAAGTCGGGCGAATATGGCGGCAGGAAAAGCATCTGCGCGCCTGTTGCCTCGATGGCTTCGCGAGCGGCGGCGGCCTTGTGGGCAGGGAGATTGTCGAGGATCACGACATCGCCCGGCCGCAGCGTCGGTACGAGGATCTGCTCGACATAGGCGACGAACCATTCGCCGGTCATAGGCCCATCGAGGACCATGGGTGCGGTCATCCCGGAGAGCCGTAGCGCGCCTGTGAACGTCGTCGTCTTCCAATGGCCATGCGGGATCGGTGATCGACATCGCACTCCGAGCCTGGCTCGGCCACGCATACGAGCCATCTTCGTCGATGCACCGGTCTCGTCGATGAAAACCAGATGCTCGGGATCGAGATCAGGCTGGGCGTCGAACCAGGCCTGACGCCGCACGGCGACGTCGGGCCGCTCCTGCTCGCTCGCGTGCGCCGTTTTTTTTGAACGTCATCGCGTGACGGTCGAGAAAGCGCCAGATCGTGCTCGCTGCAAAAGTGACTCCATGTTCAACCCGAAGCATCTCGGTCACCTCGACCAGCGTGATGTCCACCTGATCCTCGACAGCCGTCAGTATGACCTCGCGGAATGCCTCGATGCGGCGTGATCGCCGGTCACCACCTTGCGGCTTTGCACTGGCCGACCCGGTCTCCCGCCACTCGCGGACCCAGCGGATCGCGCTCGCTATGCCGACGCCGAACCGCTTTGCCGCCGCCCGCCGTGACAGCCCGGCATCAACAGCCGCGATCACACGAGAACGAAGATCGTCTGACAGGGATTTCGTCATGATATGCCGACCTCCGCCCGGCCGACACGATGAACCAGACTTCCAAGCCCAGGGGAATCCCCTTTTGAATCCGTCAGATCGGATTATGCTCTAGCGCTTTCGCACACCATTTGCGTCGCGATCACTTCGGCGGAAGCACACACCAAATCATTTGCTCGGGATCGTCGTTCCAAGTAATTCCACCTCGTGGCCAGAAGCGACGATCGCTTCCCCCTTTAACCCCCGCAATCCGAAAATCGGATCACCGTCCTCAGCAGCTACGTGGCGTTCGGCTTGGACGACTACGACCGGGATTGAAGTGCCATCTGCATCACGCCAAACTGCGTATTGTGGGATGGCGATAGGATAAGGCTCTGCTGGCAAGTCGTCATCGGTTCGTTGGCTGAAAACCACAACGCCGCGATCTACATCCCCAACTCTCGCGGAGCGGCCCGATAGAAAACCAGCCTCCGGCAGCTTGGGCCACATGATGACCGGCCGAGGTGACGGGCGATCCTTTCGGTTGAACCATTTTCCAATCATTGGGGCAGTTTCGGCCGAGGATCGAACGTCTGCAATAGAAAACGAAATCGCGGCCCCTGATCGACGGAAACCGCGCGAGACGGGTCAGGCCGCTCCCAGCATTTCCCATCTCTCATCTTCGGTGCAAAGCGTGATGGCAGCAATGGTGTGCTGCCCTTTCGCATAAGCAACGACGGCGAGAATGCTCCGCACGGTTGGATCGTCCGTTGCATCGAGCAGATCAGCAAGCGCCTTCGGCAGAACCTTTTGCCATGCATCACGATACGGCAATTCTAAATTGGGCGGCATTGCCGGGTTTGTTGAGATCAACCGCTCCGGCGCCGCCTCCAGCAGGTCGGCCGCCGTCACGCCGCGGGTGAACGAGCGCAGCGCCACGTTCATGCGGACCGGCTGGTCCGCCGCGACGGGCGCCAGCCACTTCTCCTCGCAGCAGAGCTTGTCGAAGGCATCCCGCGTCAGCCCGTTGATGCTCCGGTCGAGCAGGTCGCGGGCGGCCTGGTCGTATCGGAAGGTGCTCGACGTCTCGTCGCCAAGCAGTCCCACCAGCCGGAACTTCTCGCTGACGCGACCCCGCAGATCCTCCAGCGAGTCGCAGTTGGGCTTGATGAAGAAGTCGGTGAGCAGCTCCTCCAGCTGGACGGTTCGAAAAAACCGTTGGAAATTGGCGGCGTGACATGATTCCATCGCGATGTTGAGCGATGGAGGCGCAAGTGGTTGGTCAGCCGGGCTTCTTCGATCTGGGCGACCGCTACGCGGCGCTTTCTGCCGCGGGCGATCCGCTGGAACGCCTGTCATCGGTGGTGGATTTCGAACTGTTCCGGGGGGCGCTGGCGGCAGCATTGCGACGCGGTCCCCGGCACAAGGGCGGCCGGCCACCATTTGACGCGGTGATGATGTTCAAGATCATGGTGCTCCAGACGCTCTACTCGCTGTCGGACGAGGCGGCGGAGTTCCAGGTGAAGGATCGCCTCTCCTTTCAGCGTTTCCTGGGGCTCGGTCTGGATGGCGCGGTGCCAGACGCGACGACGATCTGGCTATTCCGTGAGCGCCTGGTGAAGGCGCGCGCGATCGAGAAGCTCTTAGCCCGCTTCGACGCGGTGCTGACGGAGAGGGGTTATCTCGCCATGGGAGGCCAGATCATCGACGCCAGCGTCGTACCCGCCCCGAAGCAACGCAACACCGAGGAGGAGAAGGCCGCGATCAAGGATGGTCGGATCCCCGACGGCTGGAAAGACAAGCCGGCGAAGCTGCGCCACAAGGATCGCGACGCGCGCTGGACGGTAAAATACACGAAAGCCAAGGTGAAAGTCGGAGCCGACCCGAAGGCGCCACGTCCGGTGGATCTCGCCATTCCGATGTTCGGCTACAAATCTCATATCGCCATCGATCGCGCGCATTGCCTGATCCGCACCTTTACCGTGACCGCTGCCAATGCGCATGATGGGGCGCAACTCGCCAACCTGATCAGCCGGGATAATACCGGATCAAGCGTCTGGGCGGACACGGCCTATCGGTAGAAGAAGAATGAGGCCTTCCTCAGGCGTCGCCTGCTGACCAGCCACTCCACCGTAAGAAGCCACAGAACCGACCGATGCCGGTACGCACGGCCAAGGCCAACGCGAAACGTTCGGTGGTGCGGTCGGCGGTCGAGCATGTCTTCGCCGGTCAGAAGCACCGTATGCACCTCGTCGTCCGCACGATCGGCATCGCGCGCGCCACCATCCGCATCGGCATGGCCAACCTGGTCTATAATTTCCAGCGATGCGCCTGGCTCGATGGCAGAGCTGTGCCCGAATGAGGGCAAAAGCGCCGCCTGCAAGGCGCCGCAACATCGCCAAGCGCTGAAAGAAACCCAACCGGCTATCGAGCTGCCGTGCTCAGCGCCTCCTCGCACATCCAACGCCGATCCGAGCGGGGTTCTTCGAACGTCCAGCTGAGCGTCATCCTCGAAGTCCATGTGCTCGCGCCACAGCTTCCGCACCTTGCCCATGCGGCTCCGATCGGTGGTCCCGTCGAAGAGCTTGTGCAGGCGCAGCCGCCCATCATTTCGTGAGACGAGCTCACCCAGCGCGTCGCCCTGGGTGATCTGGTCCGTGGTGACGAGCGTGAAGCCGGCTTCCCTCGGCACGTTGACTACATGGCAGCGCCCGCGGTAATGACTAGCTGAAGCCTCATCCTCGATGCGGCCATGGCCGTTTCCGTAGGTCGGCTGGGTTCAGGCGATGGCGGCATGAATGTGCCAGTCGTGCGCCGGCAATGCGCGGGCGACATGCCCATGCCCATGCGCATCGTCATCGTTGGCGACTAGATCTGCCGCAGCACCGGCTGACGGCCGGGCGGCGCTACCCGACCCGGTCGACCAGAGAATGTCCCCGCTGACCACTTTGTTAGCGCCTGTGGCCTGGATCAGCATGTCGATCGATCCGTTGCCCCCGAGGTCGACGTTAACCAGCGTGTTGCCGCCGCTCCGCGTGATCGTGAAGAGGTCGGAACCGCTTGTATGGATAGCGGTCAGATTGATCTTGTCGGTCCCGCTGACGAAATCGGTGATCACGTCATAGGCGGACGGGGTCGAGTCGCTCACCGCCGCGTACAGGAAGATGTTCGAGCCGCCGGAACCTGTTAGCGTGTCGGCCGCAGCGCCGCCGACAAGCGTGTCGTTTCCGACCCCGCCAACAAGCGTGTCACTGCCCATGCCGCCGTTTAGGTAATCGTCGCCCATGCCGCCATTGAGGCTGTCGTTTCCGACATTGCCATAAATCGTATCATTGCCGTTGTTACCGAACAGAGTGTCGTTTCCATCGTTGCCCAGAACATGGTCGTCACCATCGCCGGCGTTGATGACGTTTGCGTTGGCATCGCCGTTCAGGCTGTCGGCGTAGGCGGTACCGCTTAGATTCTCGACGTTGATCAGCTGATCGATCCCCGCGCCGGCGGTATTCTGTGGCGTCGTGATCGTCAGGTTCACCGTGACGGCCGCGGCAACGTCCATATAATTCAGCGTATCGACCCCGTCGCCCCCATCCACGGTGTCGTTTCCAAGGCCAGGATAAATGATGTCGTTGCCGGCCAGACCCGTGATTGTGTCGGCGAAGGGTGTCCCCTTGATCGTATCGTTGCCAGCCGTGCCGAACTCCAGCAGCAGCTGCTGCACGTCATAGGATGCCTGATCCGTGATCGAGACGATCGTCTCGACGTTCGTGAGCGTAGAGATGCCTTCCGTGCCGTCGTTGCTCGTCAGCACCAGCAGCCCGGTGGGATCGGATCGTGTGAAGTCGCCCAGACTTTCGAGAATACGGAACTGATCGCTGCCCGGCCCGCCGTCGATGTGATCGTTCCCCATTGAGGAATCGATCAGATCGTTGCCGTCGCCGCCCGCAATCGTGTCATCCCCGCTCTGGCCCGCGAGCGTATCGGCGTCGCTGGTGCCGATTACTGTCTGCGAGGGGTCGTTATCACGACCAGCATATTCGCCTGATGCAGTATCGAAAGCCGAAGTATCGCCAAAATCGACCTCAAGGTTTGATTCCCCCTCAAGGGGTCTTACCCATACGGCATCTTTAAACTCTATAGACGACGTAGCGTAAACCCCTAACGTCGACCCGGTGGCGGGTGTTTGTCCATCGCCAGTTTCCTCAGTCCCTACAACGTCCTTAAAGAGAATTGACTCTCCCGTAGTGTTTATGACCACAGCAAGATCACCCTCGAGCCCATAGAGGTTTCCATCTCGATGTTCAATAACATGGGCATTCCAAATTATTCGCGCATCCTCTATATTAGCATCTAAGAAGTGTACGGCGGGAAATCCATTTATCGCACCACCTCCGAAGTTATAGGGTTCGTAGAATCCAGAACGGTATATTGTGTCGTGTCCATCACCGGCATTTATAGTAACCTGCTCATCAGCCGACGAGTTTAGGGCGCTCGAGGTCGTCATATAAATATCGTCGCCGGAGCCTCCATGAAGCTCGACCGAGCCGTCACCCCCTTGCATGACAAACTTGTCGTTACCCGCGCCTCCATCCGCTGTTCCGGCGATCGTAGGCGTAAGCGGAGTCGCCGATCCGATGTGGATAAGATCGTCACCCGCGCCGCCGCTCAGGACGTCGTAACCTGCACCTCCGGAGATGATGTCACGGCCACTCCCGCCAGTGATGGTGTCGTCCCCGTCGCCACCGTAAAGGTCGTTGTCGCCATCGGTAGCCGTGATGGTGTCATCGCCATTGCCACCGAGGGCAAAAGCGCCGCTCTGGCCGGTGGCGCTCGTGTGCGAAAGCGCCGACGATCTCGACCCGGATCCGGAAAGGCTGATTGTATCGCCAAAGTCGGAACCGATGACGCTATGCCCGAAGTTCTGCAGAGTTATCGCGCCATCGCCCGCAGAGGCTTTCAGGACTGCGCTGCCATTCTGATCGATCGCCACCTTCATGCCGTTCAGATCGGTCGATCCCTTGGCATTGACGACTGAGGCCCGGCCGGCGGGCTGGCCGCCATCGAAATCGACCGTCAGATGGTAGCCGGGATTGATCTTCCCATTGAAAGTGAAGGTATCCTGCCCCGGGGTGGCCTTGATGACCTCGATCGAGTGCAGTGTGCCCATGCCGCCCGTACCGTCGTTCACGGTCAGGTTCGCTACCGTCCCGGTACCGTCGTAATTGATCGTGACTGGTTGGCTGCCTTCAGAATAGTCAACGGTGTCGGTCTGGTTATCGGTCTGCGAGTCAATACCCTGATCGCCGCCCCACAGCGTATCGTTACCTTTGCTCGCTGAAAGCGTGTCGTTTCCAGCGCCGCCGATGAGTGTATCGACCTGTTTGGTATGGTCCTCAATGAAGGCACCCAAAGCACCACTGGGATTGCTAGCTGAGCCGCCTGCCGCTACGATCCGGTAATCACCAAATCGCTTATCGTAGGCTCCTTCATCACCGTAAATGTAGTCGTCTCCGCCACCACCCATAAGTGTATTAGAGAAGACATTGCCTACAAGCAGATCATTTGCAGAGCCGCCTTTTGCATTCTCGATGTACGTGCCGAAGGCAATAGCGACATTCCCCGTTCCAGGGGAAATGCCTGCAGACGACACCGTGACGTTGGACGTTGGACCGATCGAAGAAAAATAGCCGGGGCGAAGATCGACGTAGCTCGGCTGAGAGTATCCGGAGGTGTCGATCGTATCGGTACCGCCACCATCCCAGATGGTCGTGAGCACATCCTGATTGCCGCTGCTAAAACTTGTGTAGACAGTATCACCAGCAGCGGTGGAATTGTTCGGACCATAGAGCGCTTGCAGCCCCGCGATGTCATAGAGCTGCGGGTTCAACGGTACCGCCGTCGGTTCGATGTCATACGAATTGTAGGACATTATAGAGAACTGATAGGTATCCTGATCAACCGGAATGTATCGCGTGCCTGTAGCCGTCACACTGTCATTGAGTCCGACCGTATGCTGAAGTTCATGCGATATAGAGCGGTTAACATCGTCAGATCCGCTGATAACGGGATTGAAGGACAATATCAGAGTTAGTGGCAGAGTATGACTGTCCTGCCGGGTACTGGTTTGGCAGGAAGCCGACGCTATCAATTACGCCGCCATGTGAAGTTAGCGACGCCGCTTGGCCGGTTATGACGATCGTTGCGCTGGACGCGGCAGCTGCTGCAAAGGATAGTTGAGAGACGCTGGAATCGGCTGCAGTTGCGGCAGACAGTGCCGCCGATGCCAAAGTGCCAACATTGCGATAGCTGGTCTGCGAAAATTGATATGTGGTATCATAGTTGACGCTGATCAGGCTTTGATAGCTGGGGAACGCAGATGCAAAAGCGTAGGTGAAGCTCCTAGAAGGCGGGTTGTATCCGCCAAAAACTAGCCCCAAGCCAATTTCTAGAGTGCCATAGGTCATCGACCCAATCCCTCCTGCCCGGCCAATCGCTGCGCCAGCTCTTGAAGATCTTGGCCGATCACGACGTTGATCCTGTTTTGACCTTGCTTCAAAATGGGACGATGCTCCGCAAGCCTGACGGCGACGTCTATAGAGTATGTTTGCCGGTATGTGCGTTTGTCTTTGACCTCAATCGTTGCAGACACCGTGTCCGCTGTATGGAGGACGTATGTAGCTTCCAGATCGACTGCCCGCTCCTGCAGGCAAAGCGCTCTGGTAGCGGGATTCTGAATATGTATCGAAGGATTTGAGGCTCCGTTCGCGAGTAAGGCGGATCGGAGCCGATTGGCCAACCCGTAGCTGGCAGATACGCTGGTAGTTGGTAGAGCCAACGTTTGCGCTTCGCCGGCGATCTTCACTTTGACGCAGTAGTTAACGGCCTGAGGCCGCGATGCGGATGCGACCGGACTCGGTATCGTAAGACTCGCCGTCGTCACTGCGAGCAGTGCGGAGTTCCCCATCAACCACATGACGCCCCCTACCTTTATTAGCTTCCAACCTGGAGCGTCTTATAACCCTATGCGTCGAGCACGCCGAACAGAGGGCCCGTTATTACGTATGATCTGGGCCGTGGCAGACCTCAAACCATCGGCGGCAGCCGAATGCTAAAACCTTCCGGCGATCGGCTTGACGCAGCCAGTTATGTACGAGCCCCCATGACCCTTTTGTAATGCCTTATCCATCAACAGGCGCGTGTTCAAGGGCGTCGGTCATTAAATTGAATGCTGCATACGCTTGGGAGCATCGGACGGACTGTGGAGCCGTGAAGCCTCGGGCGATCCACTCCGCGTGCGGGCTTTCAGGCTCCGCCCTGAAGCCTCAGGGCAGTCTCAGCCCGGTCGGGTTCCAATCTCTTTCGCGTTGCTAAGGGGCATTGCCCCTGGCGCGCCTTCAGGTCCGAGCCTGCGAATGATACTGCAGCAACTCTGGGAAGAGTGGCGCGCGGGTCCCTCCTATGGACTACCGGGACAACAGCCCAAGATCACGAAAAGGGGGTCCCTCTTGGACGCCGATCTGGGGTCCCAGTTCGACGCCTATTTACACGCCGGACCGAAGGAGCGCAGATGCCAACCGCTCAAACCCAGGATCTCGGCATCGCCTATGAGGTAGATAGCCCTCGCAATGGGCCTCCGGTCCTGTTGATGCATGGCTGGCCCGACGATTCGTCGACTTGGGATCATGTCGGTCATTCGTTGCGTGATGCCGGTTTCCTCATGATAGTGCCCTCTCTGCGTAGATTCGGCGAGACGCGCTTTCGAGCCGAAACCGTGCCGCGTACCGGCAACAGCGGCATCCACGCGATGGACATGATCGCGTTGATGGACGGGCTCGGTATCGAACGGTTCGCGGTGGCGGGTCACGATTTGTTCGATGAGGGGCGGGAGCACGTCAGATAGCGTATAGATCATGGAATATCATCAAATATTCACTTTATGCTGCCCAAACCTGATTGAGTATCTTTGCCGCAAGCGCCTACTTGTCCTGCGGAAGGAAGCGTCCGTAATGATCGGCGACCATTTCAGGAGTATCCTGGATCGCGTAGCTCGCCTGTTCATAGGAACCGGTCTGCTTCAGGATATGGGTGGCCAGCACGTCACGCACATTATGCGGCCCGTGCGGAAGTAGTCCTGCTATCGCGCCTCTGCCGGTATAGGGATTATAGATGCCGTAGCGCTGGATTGTCAGGCGCCACGCCTCGTAGAACGTCGTCTGATCGTATGCGGCGTCCGTGCTCGAGCGCTTCACCGTCTTGACGAAGAAGGTGCCGGGGTCAGTTGCTTCGCCAAGCAGCATGACGCGATGGCGCGAAAGATACGCATCGATATGCTCGTAGAGGCCGTCGAGGTCCGGGAGCAGCAACCGGAACGGCTTTTTCTCGAAAAAAGACGAGTTTGCGTTCTTGAACGCGACTGACGGAATGAGCACCTCCCATCCCTGCTCGCGCGCGTTCCACCGCAACTCGCCGCGCTTCATCGTCTCGAGCTGTCGCTCGGACCTCGCCGCGTCGCCGCGCGGGCAGACCAAGAGCTGGCGCAGGTTCTTCTGCCGTACGCCGAGATGCAGCCCCAGCCGGAGCATCAGGAAACTGCGGATCGCTTCGGCGGTGGCCTTGGGATAGCGCGCAGCATCCGGCAGATTGTCGAGGATCGTTGTCGTGATCCGGCGGTACTTGGCGACCGGACTGTCGCTTTCAACAACGGCCAGGATCGGCTCGAAGGGGTCGCGATGCACGCGCGACACGCGCGCGACTGCCTTCATTCGCGCAAGACCATGAACATGCATCCGTTGGCAGGCTGCCTTCCAGTCCGTCCGCACGATCTCGACGTCCTCTTCGGAGACCAGCGGCGGGATCGCGACAAGGCGGTCTGCAAGTCGCTCGCGCTGCCACATCCAGCCCGTCTCCCGGCGCGTCATCGACAGGACGAGGCCGAGCATACGGGCCAGCAGCTTACCGCTGCATCAAAGGCCGGACAGATGGCAGCATCCGACTACCTGTCAGAACTTCCAAATACCGCTTGCAACCGAAGGGGCGTTCTCTAATCGCGCCTCCCTCGTCAACCCCTTCTTCGTCGCCTTCCGGGTCATGGTTCTCTTCGCGGTCGGCATCGGCCGCCGCAGCATCTGGTCCGGTCGGAAAAGCGCGGGCGCTGCAAAGTCCACAACGGGCTGACGTCAGATCACGTGCCCATGGCCCCTACCGCGCAGTCGCCCACACCTCGCCCGAGGCGACACGTACCCGAAGGAAGACAGCGTGTTTGCACTGCCGCAAGGCAGCGATAGCGGGACGGCAATCGAAGCCGTTGCGGCCGGCGCTTGAGACTGCGCCCCGGCTATGCTCATCTGGCGATGTGATCTTTCTGGTGCTCGCGATCCTTTACGACCTGACGACGCTCGCGATCTGCGGGTACGCGTTTGCGTCGGGAGGGTCGCCCGAGCGTATCGGCGCCGCGATCAATCTGGCCGGCTCGCTGGCGACCATCGTCGCGATTGCTGTCAGTGCAAAGCTGGGCCGGCAATGGTCCCATCCGGAGATCGCCGTCAGCATCATCGATATGATGGTGCTGGCGGCTTTCTTCGAGTTGATGCGCCGCAGCGACCGGTTCTGGCCGATCTGGGCATTCGCCTTCGCTGTGTCCGACGTGTTCGTCCATCTGGCGCGCCCCTTGTTGCCGGAGACCGGGCGCTTTGCCTACGCGACCAGCTCGACGGTCTGGGCCTATCTCGCGCTGGCCGCGCTGCTCTGCGGGACGATCGCCGCGGCGCGAGAACGCCGCGGTGAGCGCGCCGCACGCGGTGCAGCCGATCCAAGCGGGGCCACGCCACGCTCTTAAGGTTGCCATGCTTGCCCGCGAGGAGATCGATCGTCTCATCGCCGCCCTGTCGAAGGGTCAGATACCGGCCAGCCACGCCAATGCGCTACGACTAAAAGCGGCGCGCGAGCTTCGCAGAGCGCGGCGGCGCAGGCTCGCGCTGTTTCCGGGCATAGGCTTCGCCGACCCGGCCTGGGACATGCTGCTTGACCTCTATTGCGCCAAGCTAAGCGACGAGCGCGCCACCGTGTCCAGCCTATGCCTCGCCAGCGGCGTCCCGGCGACCACGGCGTTACGGTGGATGCAGCTATTGGTGAGTTCAGAATATATAACAAGGGTGCCTGATCGAACCGACCGCCGCCGCTTCTACGTCGCCTTAGCGCCCGGTACGGTGGAAAGAATGAACCAGTGGATCGATGCCACCTTTGCCGACGGCGTTCTTTGATCACCTCCGAGGCGCCGCAATGCGAGGCGAGCCCCTGATGGATTGAGGGTTATGACAGTAGGCGAGTTGCCTGGCCTCCAAGCCTCGCCGAAGCCCCTCCATGGTGGCCTCGATCCAACGCCATCTCCGCGAGGAGATGAGCGGAATCGCGACTTGAGGCCACGACAGTCTCGCATGCTGCGTCGCGGCAGACGTGGTATTCCTCCATTACGGATGTAATGGCAGGGACGGAATCTTGCTCTCAGACGCACCCCGCGCAGAACGCGTGCGCATGCTTGCAGCAGGGATGGTCAGGGCATTTGGCGCCTCTGCCGCCGATGTCGCTCAGCGGCAGATTGAGGCCGGCGAGAATGAAGCGGTCGGATCGTGGCAGGACGTATTGAATGCTATTCGTGACGAGGCCGTGACGAAGCCGCCCCCGCGTAATTGATGCCGAGGCTTCCAACGCCGCCGCTACGCGCGATCAGGCGGCGCGGCCCGCGCGATCTCGCCAACCTCGCGCGATGGGTCAGCGCTCAAGCCAGCGCTCGGTCACAGGCCGCATCTGCGCCGCCATGCGGGACAGGGCTGCACGTCAGGAAGCCCATCGCCTTGCCCCAGCCGCGCGACCGGCTATCGACGCAGAGATCATCGAGAAATGTAGAGCTGGGCTGGGAAACCTGTACGAGGGACCGTGTTCTGATCGCGCCGAGAGTCGATAGGTCGGGTTTGGAGACATGAGGCGAGCAAATGATTGCACAAAGCCGGACAGGAACCGTGACGGAAGATCCGACAAAGATTGCGGCTCTTGGAACCGTGTTCAGTATCCGCTCGATGTTCTATCCACCCATGATTCCAGTCGGGGCGGGCGATCTCACGGAGTGGGACTATTTCGGCACGTCCCTTATCGGCCTGAATTTTGCCAATGGTTCGACCGCGCGGACCGATGGCTCGGCCATATTGGTCGGGCCGGGAGTCGCATTGGCTGCCCGACACGTGCTTGATCCAGTCATTGATGATCTTTTGGCCTCCCGAATTTCCATCCTTGCATTCTCTGTGATCGAGGCCGGCATGATGCTTTGGCAAGTGCATCAAGTCGTATTGGCCGAGAACGATGTAGCGATCTTGCGCCTCAACGCTGCGTCTTCTATTCCGGAGCGGGGGCTGGAGGTTGGCACCTTAACCACCCGCCTTCCAATAATAGGAGAGCCGGTGATGATCGCGGGCCTAAGGGGAGAAGGGGCTAACGCCATTGACCGCACCTTTCCCGTTCAGGTTCGAATCGGCGTCGGTGAGGTGACGGCGTTGTACCCTGCCGGGCGGGACCGAGTCATGCTTCCCAATCCTTGCATCGAGGTGAAGTGTCTGACCGTAGGCGGAATGAGCGGCGGCCCGGCGTTTGATAAAGACGGCAATCTGCTCGGCGTCCTTACATCCTCGTTCGATGATCAAGAGGGACCATCCTATGTATCGCTCTGGTGGCCACAAGCTGCGCGTAAGATCGACACATGCTGGCCCTCCGGGATCGTCACACTGCCCACGACCCTCCTAGAAATGCAACGCGCTGGTGCTGTGAGCATTATAGGACGAGACGCACTGGCCCTCCAATCAGATGATGTACTGACGTATGTTCCTTGAAGCTAAAAGAGAGCTGTGTCTGACAAGACAGGCATCATGGTTTGGCTCTTTGCCCGCGCTCGATTGCGCGATGGCGAGGAAGGACGAGCCGGTCAGGCAAGCGGTTGGGTCGCAGGCCGCGCCAGCGCAGCCGCGTAAGATAGGACTGCACGTCAAGAAGCTCATCGTCTTGCCCGAACCGCGCGACCGTCTACCGACGCTGAGACCGTCGGGACACTTAGCCGGGCCTGGAAACCGTGTCCGAATGCGCAGCCGATCTAAGGACCGCGGGTCGCCGCGACCAATATCAGCGTTCCGCTGATAAAAATCGTACCGGTCGCCACGAGGTTAGCTCCTACCGGGATGTTCGGCTCGCCGGCGGTTTGTAACTCGACGATTGCTATCGTCGCGGGCAGACTTCCATCGATAAAGGTCAGAAGCGTGCTGCTACCGTCGTTGCCAATAGCGGACAGAGTTCCACGCGTCGACTCGCCGCTATTCACCTGAGCATTGACGCCCACAAGGTCGAGCGAAGGCTTGAGATGAATCACATACTTCGTTGCGATCGGTGACGTGGCCATGATTAGCTCCCAGCTATGGCGGCGGGCGCGCTAAAGCGCAGAATTATAGAAGCCTTCTAATATGGTCATCTCCGTACTATCGGGCTGTGTATCGATCGCCTTATTCGTCGCTGCGTTAATTTGACCACGCTCGTTAACGAAATTCTGAGAGGCGCTTGCATTTGGATCGGGCGTGAAGGTCAAGTTGAGCTTGCTCGCAAGCGCACTGAGCTTATCTTGATCGGCATCTGGGTTGAGCGCATCGAGCCTGACGATGAGGGCGCGGGTTCGGGCGATGATATTCGAGGGGGGCATAACCGGATTATCGATGTCGATAACGGCCCCGGTTTTGGCAGCATCCAGGACTTTTTGCGACTCGGCCTGCGCTTTGTTCGCTGTCGCCGTGAGATCGGAGATCGCCGAATACATACTCCCGGCCGCCTGTAAGGCGTCTATATCAGCGCCCGCAGCTATCAACGTGTATTTGCTATCTGCAGGATCATCATTTTCAGACGATTGGATTGTCGCCAGGATTTTGTTTCGACGCGTATCCATTGCCGCCTCTATCGCCGGCAGGGTTTGCTGGTAGAATACATCCTTATCAATCGACTTATCCGTGCCGGTCACGAAGGTCGCCGCACCGGAGAGATACGGCGCGGCAGCCGATGTTCCGGCAATGGTCGCCCCACCCGAAAGCCCCAGAGAGAGGACGTCGGTCACTAGATTTGTAACTGACGACTCCTTGTGCAACGCGCTCTTAAACTGCGTATACCGACCATTTATAGCATTCACGCAAATCCTAAGCGCTTCATTGCGGATAACCGCCCTCGCGGTTCCGATCGCCTTCGTTTCAGCATCAATCTGATCCTGGGTCGGGCAGATACTGGGTTTAACGACATCCATTGCCGTGATTGGCTTCTGCATGCCTGAGATCGAGGCGCACCCCGAAAAAACAGCAAAGACTGCCAACGTAACGATGAGACGTGCTCGACGAGAAGCGTCATCCAACCCAATTCTCCGTGTGAGATAATGCACACAGTGAAGCTACAATCTGGACCAAGAGCAATGAAGCCTAGGTCGGCTGCAATGTAAAGGAAAAGCCGGTCCGTTATGGTGCTTTCGCTAATCCTCAGGCCGCGGATCGATGGCAAGATCGACATGTGCGAATCCAAACCGCATTCCGCAGCGGAGGCAACCCGCAAGGGCTTATATATTACTCCGGCGACCGCTAACCCGTCCTATTCATCAGCGGCGTCGTCGGCAATTTAGGAGCGGCAAGAGAGCGCGGCTCGTGTCGATCTGACGTGCGGACCCGAAGCGCCTTTTCCATCGCCGGATTGTCTGGTTCTGAGGTTGATGAGAAGGGCTTGCGTGTCCGGCCACCGCCGCGGCCATCATGGGCTTGCGGTCCGTAGGCCGACAGCGACGGAGCGGAAGAGCGCGGCATCGGGACAGGCGCTGGCGAAGGCGATGCGGATGCGGCTCGCGGTTTCGATAACGCGGGCGGCGACCTTGAGCAGGCGGGCGCGGATGGTGGCGAACTCTGCGGTTCGGAGCGCCACGCCGGGTGGCAGGGCGCGGCGAACCGCCCACATCAGCCAGTAGGCGGCGGTGTGGAGAACGAGCCGCATCTGGTTGGCATTGGCCGATCGGCACGACGTACGATCACTCTTGAGCTGGCTTTTGTGCAGCTTGATGAGGTTCTCCGCCTGGCCGCGCGCGCAATAGAGCGTGTCGTAGATCCGCTCGGGCGAGCCGCCCTTGAGAGAGGTGACGACGAAGCGGATGTCGAGACCGAGGCTACTCGCCTCGATGCGCGCAACGACGCGGCGCTTGGTGGTGCCCCAGCTTTTGGCGGCATAGCGGGTCTCGGCGTAACGGCGCAGTTCGACCAGATCGCGCAGGGCCCGATCGGTGGCGCAGGTGTCGCCCTCGGCGGCGATGATCGGGTCGGCATGGAGCGTGCGGTTGCCCGGCAGGCCGAAGACATAGTCGACGTCGTTCGCTTCGCACCAGGCCATTGGCTCGGGGCGGCCGTAATGACCGTCGCCGCGCAGCGTGATCCGGGTGGTCGGCCAATGGCGGCGGATGCGCCGCACGAGCCTGCGGACATGGTTGGCGACCTCGGCGCCGGACGGTGTCTTGCCGGTCCGCAACAGCATCGCCACCGGGCGACCTGTGGCGGTGTCGTAGACGTGGATCGGCAGGAAGCAGCGCTCGCCATAATGGCCGTTCCAGAACGAGAGTTGCTGCGCGCCGTGAACGACGTCGACAGTGTCGTCGATGTCGAGCGTCACCGCCGCCGGCGGCGCGGGATAGCTCCCGCAGTAGATGTCGACGAGCGTCCCTGTCAGCCGCACCAGTTCGCGTGTCGTCGGCATGTTCTCCCAGCGGCTCATCGTTGGCTGGCTGGCCAGACCGAACGGATCGCCGGGCAGCTTCCCCATCGCCAATTTGAAACCGGGATCATGGCGCAGGGCATCGAGATCGTCGGCATCCTCATAGCCGCAGGCGATCGCCAGCATGCGGGCACGCAGGATATCGGCAACGCCGTGGATCACACGGCCCTGGTCACGCGGATCGGCGATGCACGCGGCGAGCTTCTCCGCGAGCCCCAGCCGGCGCTCGGCCTGTCCGACAGCAGCACGCCGCCATCCGATGTCAGCCGACCACCCTCGAAAGCAGCACTGACTTTGCGTCCACGAATGGCTGGGAAGGTGAAGGCAAAGCCGCTATCGTCGCCCATGGCGGTCGTGGCACTTTCTGTCCGGAGTAGAGGGATGGCGTAAGCCCCCGTTCTCTATTCCAGATCAGTAGGTTACGCTACGATCGCCAACCCCGACCGCCCGCTCAGTGAATAAGACGGGCTAAAGCAGCCATGGGATTAAGGCGCGCCGAGGCTCAAACGCCCACATGCTCGCGTTTCTCCGTCTTTCTGCCGCAGCGCTTCCCCAGCCATGAGGATTGGAAGCAGTGAAACTAAATTCAAAGGTTATATGGAAGAGTCTGATTGTTTGAGATCGCATCGTGTTTTTTCGAGTATGAGTCAGTCAACGTGAATATGACGACAATCGCTGTGACAACCGTAAGAACCATCATGATAGTCTCGTTCCCGATCCCAGCAGGCAGACCCGACCAAGGTTTCTGACCGTTGTTTCCGTATCCTTTGCGCGGTCGCCATAACGAATCTTGATGAGCTACCTCATGGGGCGAAATAACCCAGAACGCTATAATAGCTGAAAAAACAAGGCAACAGACTGAGTTGATCAGATACTCGGAGATATGCTCGAAGTGATCGTGAAGGGTCAAAGCCGCGATGAACTCGAAGATTGCAAGAAATAGGCTGAAAACCGAGGTAACAATCGCGATTATGACGGACCCCGACCGGCGACCCTTAATCTCAGGCATTTTGATTCCTTTCACGGATGAACGGGATGGCCTTGGCGACACCTTAGGCCAGACCAGAGTTGCGAGAGCATCACAACGGAGACTTTGTACAAGTCAACCCGCTATCTCTTCCACCGTCAACAACAATGGAGCCCTGTTCGGTGCGATGGGGCAATCTCTCGCCTGTGTAGCAATCCTGCTCCGACGATTTCACCGACCTAACCGCGGCTTCCGTATGGGTGACCGTCTGCATCAGGCCCGCCTCGGATTCACCCAGCTCGCTTCCGCGCCTCCGACTTGTGCAGCTCCGCTCCCTGCGGGCGTGTGCCACGGGGTTTGATCCTCGGCTCGTTGGCCTGCCGCTGCTGCTCCCCATGAAGCCGCTGGATAGCCCGGCGGTGAACATCGAAGGAGCAGATCATGACCACGCAATCCAAAGCTAGCGGCGCCAAGCCCACCCATCGCATCTACGTCGTCACCGGCGAAGGCAACCAGGCCTTCTGGAAGGAGACCGGCTCGGCCTGGCCCAACCGTCATGGCAAGGGCTTCTCGATCGCCTGCGATGCGCTGTCGATCGACGGCAAGATCGTGATGCGCGAAGCCAGGCTGCGCCCAGCGCCGGAGGAAGCCCGCTGAGGGCTTTCTCGCTTCCTCCAAGCCGCCGACCGCCGCGAGACGGGCTGCTATGGTTGCGACCAGCGACGAGAGTTCGTGAAGCTCGGACATGGGTACCTCCTTTGCCCGCGCTGGATCGCACGACGGCGAGGAAGGAGGAGCCGGTCGAACGAGCGGTTGGCGCATAGACCGCGCCAGCGCCGCAACGCGGGATGAGGCTGCACGAAGGAAGCCCATCGCCTTGCGCCAACTGCGCGACCGGCTATCGATGCGGAGACTATCGTGCCATTCAGCCGGGCTGGAAACCGAGCGAACGGCCAAGCGCCTCGCGGCCCAAGAACATAGGCCGCTGCTCATGCTTGCGCAGGTCCATGACTCAGCGTTGCGCTAATGGCATTGAGCTTTCTCGACTTTTAAGTCCGCCTGCAGCTTCGCGCGTTCCCCATTCGCAGCTTGAACGCATTCAAGCCGGACAGGTCCCGAGCAAATAGGTTTCGACAGTCGATCCTCGAGCCGCTGTAGTGCGGCTTGATCAGCCGCGACGGCTTTAGTCGCCAAAGCGCACGCGTTTTGCGGGGTTGGTGTCGAGCAGCCAAACTTTACCCCGGAAACATTCGATTCCTCGAACGCAACCCTCTGACCCAAGACACATGTCGGAGTTACGAGATTAAGATTATTCGTCTCCCCTGTTGTGCCCGCTACGATGGACTTAACCGGATTTGTCGATGCCGCGCCTGATATTGTTAGGTCTTGGTTGATGACGATTGTCGTGTTGGGGTCGAAGCGCGCGTTGTGCAGGGTAAGATCGCCGACGATGTTAAATTCCGACTCAGTCCATCGCGAACCAAGTCCGAGGACGCTGTCTGAACTGACAGCGTTCGCGATTGTGGCGCCCGACGTATAACCGATCGTCACGACGTCCTGGCCGTTGACGACGGCGGCGCTCATCCAGAGAAATTTCAGGTTCAATGGTACATTGCTGAGAATCGGAGGAGATACGCCATTAGAATCGAGCACGCAGTCTCCGCCCGCGACAGCGCCCCAACCCTTGGGACAGGGACTGCCAAGTCCGAGTAACCAATGCTGAGTCCACATATAGGCGGGTGGGCTGCCGGGATCGTTGGATAAGACAAACTGCTCCCAGCCGCGACAGGCTGCTACCTTTCCACAAAGAGGCGTCGTGAAGAAATTCGTATTGATCTGAAGAGAAAACTGATCCTTGTTTGAAACGACCTTCCCATCTCCGGTCACGTTGACCACCCCAGTCGTTTGCACCTTGGCGAAAGACCCGTCGACTCTGGTAATTAGCCCTTGTGTAGCCTGTGCCGTGATATCCGTGCCGTTACCAACGGTCGCAAGAAACGGCGAACTTTTGCTTTTAACAAGAGAGGGCGGTCGCCTGGCGATGTTTTGCAGTCGCTTCGGCAGGGTTGTGCAAGGCACTCGCTTCCACTCGTTTGCTGGGTAGATGGCGGTCGAGCAACCATTTTCGGGTATGTGGCGCGACATGATAGCGCGCTTCCAAACCAGATACTTTGCCGGCGAAGCAGATATGTGGCCGTTCCCGGTCTGTGCATAGGCGGCCTGACTGAAAAGAATTACGAGAAGTATCCAGACCAGAAGTATTGCCTGCCGGATGTTGATATGCACGCGACTCTCCTATATGTTCAAGGCGCGACCACTCGTTCGTTTCGTCTCTGAATGCCAACATCAAAACGGGCCTCAGCCGCTTTCCATCTATATGCGATCCTAATTCTATTTAGAAGAGGGAAGCAGGCCCGCTATCAGCTTGGTTTTTTCCTTCGAGCCTATGCTCGACCCAAAATAGAAGGTTATGATACTTACCCACGCCGTACCTAGTACACCTAGGAGGGTTTGGGCCATTGCGTCTATCGGAGCCATGAACGGAATGAAGCATAAACCGATGCTTATAAAGAAGCCTGCTGTAACGACTATTGCAAGCGTAGGGTTGATCTACCAGTCTTTAGCCGTAAGCTCATGAGTCCTTGCATTCTCAATGTCTAATAGCTTCTGACTGAGCTCGTTTTGAGCTAAATCTAACTTCTTAAGAGCCAATGCATTCTGCCCGAATTCCGTGGATATGAGCTGTACAGCCTGTGTTTCGGCAGAGCGGAGCTTGTCAGCGGAACCGTCACCCGAGGCGCTTAAAGCTGCCTCAACAGAATCAGGTGTCACATCCCCCTGGATTGCTAGAGTTTGCGCCAACGCCGTTTCGGCAAAGCTAGCCACTGGGCCATCAAGCATCGCGGCCAGGGCCGGAGCTGTGGACGCCACCTTCTGTTTGATATCGTCCCAGGTCATTACCGATGAACCTCATCTAGAGCGATGATGCGGTTAGATCGATCTCAAGAACGGAATGCTCGGCGCGAAAAAGTACGCCCCGCCGACCATCTTCACGAAGGGGCCAGCCACCGACTTATCATCCACCTTGAAGAAATCAATTTTCTTAGTTGTTTGGTTTGCGATACTAATCGGGAAGTCATTCTCGGCAGCTGCGCTTGTGCCAATGACACAATCCACTAACTCTGGCGATGCTCCGCCCAATTGCGCCCACTCGAACTGCCGTTCGATGTTCGCTTGGTAGGATTGAAAGAGCAGACCCACCTTGCGTGTGTAATCAGGACGGTCCGTGCTATTATTGGGTATCACAAATTTCGTTGCATCTTTCGCATCCAAAACATGCTTTCGCTGCCCGTAGGTTGTGGCGCGTCGAATCATTAATCGACCATTGGTCTCGGGGGTACGCGGGTTAACCTTGCGAATATGTGCGAAGACAGGACAATGCGGCGGTGGCGCTGCTTCATAATCGAAGGTATTCGTAACATTGACCGGATCAGCCGCAGCGTCATCAATGACGACGAAGGGTGTTCCATCTTCCCGCCGTCCTACAACGCTTGAATCCATACCCTTGGTTCCACCAACTATGGCGGCGAGAATATCCTCAACTTTATCCTCAGCCGCTTTGAAGCCGAAGACATTCTGTTGAAGCTGCCGGAAGACAAAATAGCTTCCATATGAGAACTCGTCGGTACCGCCCGGGTCAGGTACGACGAATTGGTTCACGGGAAACCGCGGCATCTCGTTTGTGACGTCGTCCTCGGTGAGAACGAGCGGCTGACTGCGTCCATCGACGTAACCAAAATTCTCGATGCCGCGGCCGTCTTGGTTAAAATATTGCGTGCCGATGACCTCGCCACTGAGGTCTTGGCCGACGCTACCGATCTCACCTATCTCAGTCAGTAAGCGGGTGGCCTCTTCCTGGGCCTCGTCGAAGCTGCCCAGTGCGACGAGAACCATAGCATGCGGGTTTGCAAGCCGCGAGTCCCAATCTTTCGTCTCAGGGTCTCCTAGCGTCGATGCCGGCATCCCGGCGATGAATTTCGCGTCTGTCGGTTGCTGGGCGGCGGCCACTTCGAGATAATCGTACCCAGCTTTGGTCAGGAACACCGACACAAACGGTGCGGGGTCCTTGGCACCGGCTTTGGCTTGAGCGGCGGCTTCGAGCTGTTGCTTCGCCGTTTGAACGCGGTCTATTTGTCCCCGAAGGAACGAGCGAGCCGCTGCTTTCATGTCCTCGCGGAAATGACAGAAGAGGTGCACGATATGAAATCTGCCATGGAACTTCAGGATGTTGCCTTGCAGGCCGTCTAGGAAATGTTCGATCTCTGGATCGCCAGAGGTCCAGCTAATAGGCCCTTTAAGCTTTTCCGCGATCATCTCTGCACCTCATATGCATGGAACAGTGAGACGCGGCGCTACTTGGGGAACTCGCTGTTCATATTCGCCGTTTACGTGTTCGTGTAAACTAGTTTTTGCCTGCCGCGAGCGATACATCCATATTGGAGCCGATATTATCGTGTCGCAGACCTCTTGGGTCACTTCCTTATTTATCTACATATGATAATGTACTTCGTTAATTTTAGGGACCGCATGGCGATCACCGCGGAACAGCTTGAGCAGATTCAAAAAGAGCGGGCGGCGAACCGCGCACGGTAAGAAGCCATGACAAACAAAGAGCGCTTCGACGCCGGGGAGTTCACGATCGATCTCTTGCGGGCGTCGGATGATCCAAGCGAGGGAGAGCCGGCCTTTCAGGAGGAGTTGTCGCGCTTCTGTGCCGCGCTTCAGGCCGCGGGCGTCGCAGCGAAGTGGGCACGCCTATTGGACTGATAGTAAATTGATTCGCGTGGACATCGTTTCAGGTCGGTAGTGTGCTCGACGTAACGAGCGACAGATTTAAGCGTGCTCCTACGACAAAAGATCCCATATTAGTAGCTTGGCGAACCAATAACAAAGTAATCTCTTATTCATGAGGCCTTCGTGGATAATCTGATATCGAAGTTGGAAAGGTATGTTGCCGAAGTAACGTCGGTCATTGCGGCTCTGATATTAATCGCCTGCGCCACATTTGGCGTTAGTATTAACGATAGAGCGCTCATAGCTACGATTGGACTTACTATATTAATAAATATGATGGCGATCAATCGAAAGACCGCCATGATATCCACAATATTAGATAAGAATAACGCGAACCAGTCTCTAGCATCGTCGTATTTAATTGGTCAGTCCTCCATCGTCTCGCAGTCGATAGCCGATCTTACGCGTCAAAAAAGAGGCAATCAAATTTCTATAGAAATACTGGAAACGCCATACGATTTCTACAGAGCGCTGAACTCCGCTAGATCGGAGTCAACTAAAACGATCCGGGTAATGAAACTTCATCACCTCGGGCCACAAGACGCTGACCACGAGGATGTTGTTTCTGCGGCATCAAAGGGCCAAAGCGGTAACGCGGAACTAGAGATTGGTCGATGGTACGATGGGATGAATTTATGGAACAATGTTCCTGGTAGGCTTGTGGAGAGAATAATGACCACTCCCTCCGAAAGCATGAAGTTATTTCGCGACGGCGCCAAGGAAAAGATGCGAGGAACCACATATATATCGCACATACTTCCCTGGGACGGGGAGCTTCCTCTCCTGAATCTGTGCGTTTTCGATGACAATCAGGTTGTCATAACGTTTTCTACTAAACAGGACGAAAATCCGTATAAACCTATTCCTGGTCTACGTATTAAAAGTAAAGACGTGCTCATTTCTTCAATATTAGATACTACGATAGGCTTCGAGATTATTGCCTGTCGAAAAAGGGACGGAGTTGATTATGCGGATGAACTCATTTGATGGAAAGTCACTTCTAGCTTTTGTTAGAAATGGTGACTTTGCGCATCCCGGTGAAGCGCAGGCTATTGATATAGCGTTTGGCGAGCTTCCGGCTTGCAAGAGTGCAAACATGCTCGATGTCGGATGCGGACTTGGCGGAACGGCTGGCTATGTCGCCGAGCGGTGGGGCAATGTCACAGGTATTGATATCGATGCTGCCTCTATTGTCTATGCGCGAGAGACATTTCCAAAGGTTTCATTCCTAGTCGGAGATGCGCAAAATCTCGGGGATCTAAATATCGGCAAGTTTGATATAGTTTATAGTTTCACAGTAATCTACGCTTTAGATGATAAAAGATCGGCGTTAGGATCAATGACGCATTTATTAGGCGCCAGTGGTTATATCCTTATCCTAGATTATAGATTAGATAAGCCGGAAGATCGGCGGGATAGTGAGCTATTATCCGGTACGCCAATTTCAAGACAAGAACTAGATGATATTCTTAGGGACAACGGATTGCATATTGTTAAGTATGTAGATATTACCGAGAGCTTTGTTGTCTGGTACGATGATTTATTAGTGCGGATTGCGTCGAGTAGAGTAGCGCGTCGTTACAGCCCAGACGTTATAAGGGAGGTTGCAAATAAGTACGACGGTATAAGAGCGGCGCTCAAGGCGGGAGTGATTGGCGGAATGCTGGTGGTTGCCTCGCGCGTTGAATCAATAGCTCCTCGTTGATGAGATCTATGTTGTCGGAATGGATCATTTGAGGCGCGAGATGGGGTATTTGCGGGTGTTATTTTAGGGCTCGGCCGTTCCCTAGAAGTCTTCAACTCAAAGCCTTGGTGCCTCGTAGCGGGATATGTTTGGTTGGCGCCATACCATCCACTTTCGACTGGTTAGCATTTCTCTTCGAGGACTCGCCGAACCAGCCAGCCGCTTCTGAATGGTGACCGTCTACGTCAGGCCCGCCTAGGATCAACCCAGCTCGCTTCCGCGCCCGGGACCGGGCTTGTGCAGCTCCGCTCCCTTGCGGGCGCTGGCGCGGGGTATGACCCTCGGCTCGATGGCCCGCCGCCGATGCTCCCCATGAAGCCGCCGGATGGTCCGGCAGCGGACATCGAAGGAGCAGATCATGACCACCACCAGCAAACCCACCGGCGCCAAGCCCTCGCACCGTCTCTACATCGTCACCGGTGAAGGCGAAGAAGCCTTCTGGAAGGAGATCGCCGCCGCCTGGCCCCACCGCGACGGTAAGGGCTTCACCATCGCTTGCGACGCCCTGCCGCTCTCCGGCCAGATCGTCATGCGAGCGGTCAAGGACCGCTCGGCGCAGCGGGAGGCGCGGTAGCCGCCCACTCGGCCGCCGCTACGGCGGTCGCCGGATCGCCGTGATCAGTTGGGCGAGTGCGGCGATGAAAGCCGCGAGCGCGTCGATCGGGAGCGTAAGGTCGTGCAGGTGGATCATGGGCTCCTCCCCGGTCCGCCCCGCGCGGGGATTGCGCGATGGACAGGGAAACGGGAAGCCGACTGCCGAAGCGGGCG
>CAZZZX010000002.1:13461-36393 GCA_964658585.1 uncultured Novosphingobium sp. | reverse complement strand
ATGTGTTCGCAGAGCCCGTCTATAATCGCTCCAAACTCGTCAACGCGACGATCGCAACCGTCGAGAAGAATCTGATCGAGGGCGCGCTGCTCGTCATCGTCGTGCTGTTCCTGCTGCTCGGCAATATCCGCGCGGCGCTGATCACAGCGGCGGTGATTCCGATTACGATGCTGATGACCGCAGCGGGCATGAACGGCCTTGGCGTGTCGGGCAATCTGATGAGTCTCGGCGCGCTCGATTTCGGCCTGATCGTCGATGGAGCCGTCATCATCGTCGAGAATGCGCTGAGGCGCCTGGCCGAGCGACAGGAGCATGAAGGTCGTCTGCTCACCCGCGAGGAGCGAACGGTGGAGACCACGCTTGCCGCACAGGAGATGGTCAAACCTACCCTGTATGGGCAGCTCATCATCTTCCTCGTATTTGTGCCGCTGCTCACCTTCCAGGGCGTCGAAGGCAAGACCTTTGCGCCGATGGCGATCACGCTAATGGTTGCGCTTGCCGCCGCGTTCGTGCTGTCGCTGACCTTCGTGCCGGCGATGATCGCGCTCGTCATCACCGGCAAGGTGAGCGAGACCGAGGTTAAACCGATCCGCTGGTTCAAGGATCGCTATGCCCCGTTGCTGGCGCGCGCGGTTGCGCGGCCATTGCCGTTCATCGCCACCGGTGCCGGCATATTCGTGGCGGCGGTGCTCTGCTTCGGTTTGCTCGGTGAGGAATTCATGCCGCAGCTCGACGAGAAGGATATCACCGTCACCAATTTCCGCGTGCCCTCGGCCTCGATCGATCAGTCGACGCAGATGCAGTTGCGGATCGAGGATGCGCTGAAGACGCTGCCAGAAGTCGCGCTAGTCTTCTCCAAGAACGGCAATGCTGATCTCGGCACCGATCCGATGCCGCCGAACGCATCGGACACTTATGTCATCCCCAAACCCGAGAGCGAATGGCCAGCCGACGTGCGTAGCAAGGCTGATATCCTGGCGCGGATCGAGGCAAAGATGAAGCCGCTTATCGGCAATCGCACCGAAATCCAGCAGCCGATCCAGATGCGCTTCAACGAACTGATCGCGGGCGTGCGGTCGGACGTCGCGGTCAAGCTCTATGGCGACGACCTCGACCAGATGACGAGCCAAGCGCAGCGCATCGCCGCCACGCTCCGGGCGATCCCGGGTGCCGCCGATGTGAGCGCCGAACAGACTGCCGGCGCGCCGACCTTCGACGTGAAAATCGATCGGCCCTCGGTCGCGCGCTACGGCCTGTCAGTCGAGGAGGTGGCGAACACCGTTGCCGCCGCGCTTGGCGGGCGCGAGGCGGGGTTGCTGTTCGAGGGCGACCGGCGGTTCTCGGTCGTCGTCCGCCTTGCCGACGCGCAGCGCGACGATCTGGAGACGCTGGGCGCCATCCCGGTGATGCTGCCGACGATGGACGGCCAGATGGCGCGCTCGATCCCGCTGCGCGAAGTAGCGAAGTTCAGCTATACGCAGGGGCTGAACCAGATCAGCCGCGAGAACGGCAAGCGCATGGTCGTCGTCCAGGTAAATGTGCGCGGGCGCGATCTCGGCGGGTTCGTCACGGAGGCGCAGGACAAGATCGGCAAGCTCGATCTGCCACCGGGCATGTATACGGCGTGGGGCGGGACATTCGAGAGCCTGAAATCGGCGCGTCTGCGATTGATGATCGTCGTGCCGATCTGTTTTCTCGCCATTTACGGCCTGCTCTATATGGCGCTCGGCGGCTTCGTGCCGGCGGCGATCGTGTTCAGCGCGGTCCCCATGGCGCTGGCGGGCGGTGTATTCGCGTTGCTGCTGCGCGGCATCCCGTTCTCGATCACAGCGGCGGTGGGGTTCATCGCGCTGTCCGGCGTAGCGGTGCTAAACGGCCTCGTGATGATGAGCGCGATCCGCAAGCACCGCGAGGACGGGTCCGATGAAGAGACGGCGATCATCGACGGCGCGATGGAACGCGTGCGCCCCGTGCTGATGACCGCACTGGTCGCCAGCCTGGGCTTTGTGCCGATGGCGCTGGCGACCGGCACGGGTGCCGAGGTGCAGCGACCTCTGGCGACGGTGGTGATCGGTGGGCTGATTACCTCAACCGCGCTGACGCTGCTGGTGCTGCCAGCGATTGCGGCGTGGGCGTCCCGGTGGCGCGGTCGAAGGCACCAACGACCACAGTTCGGGATGGACCAAGAGTATAAATCAACGTGACGCACCCCTAGTCGGGGAGGTCCCTTGGCGACGTAACGAGACACACATGTCCGCAAATCTGATGGGCGTCGCCGCGTCGCTGAGTGTGCGGCATATCCAGAAGCGCTGGTCGGGCTTTGGCGCGTTTGCGCGGCGCGCACCCTATGCCTCGGCGGCGGTCATGATTGTCATTGCCCTCTATATGGGCGTTTCCGGATGGGTCGGTCTGGCAAGCGGAAGCCATCCACTGGTGTAACCGCCGCAGTGTGTGATACGTAATTGACCATATGAAGCGCTTGCTCATCCTCATCTTGGCCGTTTTCGCCTTTGCGGCGCCGATCCCGGCGCTCGCGACTCAGGCGATGTGCGCTGATTCGATGCCGATGATGGCGTCGATGGATCACGGCATGAAAAAAGGCTCATGCTGTGACGAGAAGCACAAGGCATGCCTTCTGGCATGCGACGCGACCTGTGCCACTGGGATGGTTACGCCGCCCCAAATGCCTATTCGCTTGAGGCTCGCGCCTTCCAGCCTGCCAACCACCAGTCCCGCCAGCTTGACGATCGCCAAGATCGTCAGCGGCCTCGACCGACCTCCTCGAACGATCGTCTGACCCCCGCCCGCTATCGGGCTTCCAATTTCGGATGCGCACGCCGCAGGCATTAGCCGGGCTGCGCATGGATCAAGACATCGACCGGCCCGACCCTTGAGCGGCGGGACCGGCACCCATTCGAGGATATTATCATGAACCGTTTTCCCAAGATCGCCCTTGTCGCCACTGCTGTCATGGCAGCTTTCACCGGCGCTGCGCCGTCGTTCGCCGCCGATCACGCCGGTGACGTGTATCACTGGGAATATACCCCCGGCCCGCGCGGCACGGCGCGGCGTGTTGCCGACCGTCCCGTCAAGCCCGTTACGATGGCGAGCGAAACCGGCCATTGGCGTTTGCCGTTTGGGCCACGCGGCACCGCGACCTGGATCCCCGCCGATCACACCGACAACCGGATGCCGGTCGAACGGATGGCGAGTGCGATGCCGATGACCAAAGCCAGCTGATCGAGGTCGATGCCTCCCCTGCATCAAGGCGGGGAGGCGTCGTCCTTATCGGGTTCGGGGGCCTGCCGCCGGCATGGTCACCGCTTACTTGATGGCCAAGCTTCTGGCCAGGATCATGTCTGGGGGACAAAGCATGCGCTATCTTATATTGCCGACCGTGATGTTTCTGGCGACCCCGGCGTTGGCCGGACCGCTTACCTTCGAGCAGGCGCTCAAGCGCGCCGATGAGGACGCCCCGAGCATCGCGGCCCGCGCGGCGCAAGCCGATGCCGCGCGCTCGACTGCGATTGCCGCTGACCGGCTGCCCGATCCCAAGCTGGAGGTGAAGCTACAGGATTTTCCCTTCACGGGTCCCGACGCGGGAAAGTTCAACAGCGACAACTTCACGATGGGGGTCGTCGGCATCAGCCAGGAAGTGCCCAACCTTGCCAAACGTCGTGCCCGGGCTGCCCGCGCGACCGCCGATATCGGCGCGGCCGACGCAGAAGCAGCCGCTGAACGCCGCCGTGTTCGCATCGCAGCCGGCATGGCGTGGATCGATCTCTATTTTGCCGAACGTCGCCTGGAGATACTGAACCGGCTCGAAAAGCGTCTGGACGATCTCGGCGTGACCGCACCCGCCCGGCTGGCAAGTGGCACTGCCCGGCCAGCGGAAGCGATCGAACCCCAGCGATTGAAGGCAGAGCTCGCCGACCGCCGCAGCGACCGGGTCGCCGAGATTGCCACAGCGCGCGCCAAGTTGACGCGGTGGACCGGCGACCCCGACCCCGACGTGACCGGTCCGCCACCAGACCTTTCGCCCGACGCAGCCAAGCTGCATGCCGGACTTGCCTCGCTCCCTGCGCTCCAGGTCAAGGATGCGTTGGTCGGTCAAGCCACCGCCGATGTTCGGCTCGCTGAGGCGGCGAAACATCCCGATTGGGAGGTAAGCGGGACGATCGGCAACCGCGAGCCGCGTTACGGCAATCTCTTTTCCCTGGGCGTCAAGATCGACCTGCCGCTGTTCGCGGGCAAGCGCCAGAACCCGGTCATTGCCGCCAAGGCAAGCGAGATGACGCGGGCGCGGCTCGACCGAATCGATGCCGAACGCGAGCTGGTTGCCGCCCTCGATAGCGATCTTGCCGATCACCGGATGCATCATGAGCGGTTCGAGCGGGCACAGACGACGCTGCTGCCGCTGGCCCGCGAGCGGGCCGAGCTCGATCGTGCCAGCTATGCAGCGGGACGGATCGAACTTGCGACCGCGCTGCAATCGGCGATCAGCTTGGCCGAAGCAGAGATCGACCTGCTCGACCGCGAAGCCGATGTCGCACGCGACGGCGTGCGGATCACGCTTACCTATGAGGGGGAACGGCCATGAAGATGACATCGCTCCAGGCCTCGCAACTTGCCGCAGCACTTGCCGGTGTGGCGCTCATCGGCTTCGTCGCGGGTCGCTATGCATCGCCATCGGAAGGCGCGACGCCGTCTGCTGCTGCAACGTCAGGCAAGCAACCGCTCTATTATTATGATCCGATGTTTCCGAACCAGAAGTTCGACAAGCCCGGCAAGTCACCCTTTATGGATATGGAGCTCGTTCCCAAATTCGCCGACGAGGGCGCTGGAGGTTCAGCCGCGAGTGGGCCGCCGTCGGTCACGATCAACCCGGCGGCGATGCAGAATCTGGGGGTCCGTATCGCCGCGGCAAAACACGATACGCTGGCAACCGGCCTCGACGTGACCGGCGTCATCGCCTTCAACGAGCGTAACGTGGCGGTGGTGCAGGCGCGCGCGGCCGGGTTCGTGCAGCGCGGCTACGCCCGCGCACCGGGCGATGTGATCGCCGCCGGGGCGCCGCTCGCCGATGTGCTGGTGCCCGAATGGGGCGGGGCGCAGCGCGAATATCTGGCAGTGCAGCGCACCGGCAACGTTGCGCTGGCGAGCGCCGCCCGGCAGCGGCTGATGCTGCTCGGCATGCCGCCTGGGCTAGTGAATGCAGTGGCGCGCAGCGAGCGCGTGCATGACGTGACGACGCTGACGACCCCCTCGGGCGGAGTCATCGACACGCTCGACGTGCGCCCCGGGATGACGCTGGCGATGGGCCAGCCACTTGCGCGTATCGTGGGTCTCGGATCGGTCTGGCTCGATGCCGCCGTGCCTGAAGCGCGGATCGGCGACGTCCGGCCTGGCGCCGCCGTGACGGCCGATCTGACCGCCTTTCCCGGCGAACATTTCCCCGGGCGCATCCAGGCGATCCTGCCGACCGCGCAAAGCGAAAGCCGGACGGTCACGGTCCGTGTCGAACTGCAGAACAGGGGGTTACGGCTGCGACCCGGCATGTTCGCGCGCGTGTCGCTGGGACAGGGCAGCAGGTCGGCGCTCCTCATCCCGACCGAAGCGGTGATCCGCACCGGCAAGCGCACGATCGTCATGCTGTCGGCGGGCGATGGCCGCTATCACCCTGCCGAAGTGCAGATCGGGCGCGAAAGCGGCGGTCGTACCGAAATCCTCGCCGGCCTCGCCGAGGGGGAAAAGGTCGTCGCCTCGGGTCAGTTCCTGCTCGATTCCGAAGCGAGCCTGACGGGCATTCCCGTCAGGGCCATCGGGCCTGTCCCAACGAGTAGCGCCAAGTGATCGCCGCCGTCATCCGCTGGTCGATCGCCCAGCGCCTGTTCGTCCTGCTGGCCGCCTTGCTTGTGGTCGCAGCAGGCGTAATCGCAGTCCGATCAACCGCCATCGACGCGCTGCCCGATCTGTCTGACGTGCAGGTCATCATCCGCACTAATTATCCCGGCCAAGCACCGCGCATCGTCGAGAATCAGATTACCTATCCGCTGGCAACGACGATGCTGTCGGTGCCCGGCGCGCGCGTCGTGCGGGGCTATTCGTTCGTCGGCTACAGCCTCGTGTACGTGCTGTTTGAGGATGACACCGACCTTTATTGGGCGCGCAGCCGCGTGCTCGAATATCTGAGCCAAGTGCAGACGCAGTTACCGGCGGGCGCAAAGACCGAACTCGGCCCGGACGCGACCGGGGTCGGCTGGATCTACGAATATGCGCTGGTCGACCGCAGCGGTCGCAACGACCTGTCGCAGTTGCGCAGCCTGCAGGACTGGTTCTTGCGCTATGAGCTAAAGACCATCCCCGGCGTCAGCGAAGTCGCCGCTGTGGGCGGGATGGTTCGCCAATATCAGGTGGTCCTCGATCCCGACATGCTGATAGCCTACGGCGTCACGCACGAAGCGGTGATCGACGCCATCAAGCGCGGCAACCAGGAGGCCGGCGGCTCGGTGATCGAGCAAGCCGAGACGGAATATATCGTCCGCGCGAACGGCTATCTCGCCAATCTCGATGACTTCCGCGCGCTGCCGATCAAGACGACGGCGGGCGGCGTGCCCGTCACACTCGCCGATGTCGCGACGGTCCAGGTCGGGCCCGACATGCGGCGCGGCGTCGCCGAGCTCAACGGCGAAGGCGAGGTTGCAGGCGGCATCATCATTCTCAGATCGGGTGCCAATGCTCGTGCGGCGATCGCTGCGGTCAAGGCCAAGCTCGAAACACTGAAAGCAAGCCTGCCGCCGGGCGTCGAGATCGTCCCGACCTATGACCGATCGGCACTGATCGGACGATCCGTCGACAATCTGACGAGCAAGTTAATCGAAGAGTTCATCGTCGTCGCGGTCGTATGCGCGCTGTTCCTGTGGCACGTCCGCTCGGCGCTGGTGGCGGTGGTGACGCTGCCGCTCGGCATTCTCGCGGCGTTCATCGTGATGCGCACGCAAGGCATCAACGCCAACATCATGTCGCTCGGCGGGATCGCGATTGCGATCGGCGCGATGGTCGACGCCGCGGTCGTGATGATCGAGAATGCGCATAAACATCTGGAGCATTGGACAAGGGACAATCCCGGTTCCGAGCTTAAGGGGCCAGCCCGCTGGACCGTGATCGCCGAAGCAGCGGCAGAGGTCGGCCCCGCACTGTTCCTGAGCCTGATGATTATCGCGCTGTCGTTCATCCCCGTCTTTGCGTTGCAAGGGCAGGAAGGCCGGCTGTTCGCGCCGCTTGCCTTCACCAAAACCTATGCGATGGCAGCCGCCGCCATCCTGTCGGTGACCCTGGTGCCGGTGCTGATGGGCTATCTTATCCGGGGGCGCATCCCGGCTGAAAGCGCCAACCCGATCAACCGGGTGCTGACCGCAATCTATCGCCCTGCGCTTGATTGGGTGCTGGTCCATCCCAAGCGGACGCTGGTGATTGCGGGCCTCGTCTTTGCGACCAGCCTGTTCCCGCTGTCGCAGATTGGCGGCGAGTTCATGCCGCAAATCGACGAGGGCGACCTGCTGTATATGCCATCAGCACTGCCCGGCATCTCGACCGCTAAGGCCGCGCAACTGCTCCAGCAGACCGACCGGCTGATCAAGACCGTACCCGAAGTCGACAGCGTGTTCGGGAAGGCGGGGCGCGCCGAGACCGCCACCGATCCCGCGCCGATGGAGATGTTCGAGACGACGATCCGCTTCAAGCCACGCGACCAATGGCGCGCGGGGATGACATCCGACAAGCTGATAGATGCGCTTGATCATGCGGTGAAGGTGCCGGGCCTCGCCAATTTCTGGATTCCGCCGATCCGCAACCGGATCGACATGCTCGCCACGGGCATCAAGAGCGCGATCGGGATCAAGGTCGCTGGCGCCGACATCGCCCAGATCGATGCGACCGCCAAGCGGATCGAAACGGTCGCCAAGACCGTGCCTGACGTGACCTCGGTACTCGCCGAACGATTGACCGGCGGTCGTTACATCGATGTCGATATCGATCGTTTTGCCGCCTCACGGTTCGGCATGAACATCGCCGATGTCCAGTCGATTGTCTCCAGCGCGATCGGCGGTGAAACCGTCGGGCAGACGGTCGAAGGGCTGGCACGCTATCCGATCAGCGTGCGCTACCCGCGCGAGCTGCGCGACAGTGCCGACGCGCTCCGCAACCTGCGCTTTCTGGCACCTGGCGGGCAGCAGGTGACGCTCGGCACCGTTGCCTCGATCAGCACCAGCGAAGGTCCGCCCATGCTGCGCAGCGAGAATGGCCGGCCTGTGACGTGGATCTATGTCGATGCGCGCGGTCGCGACCTGACCTCGATCGTCGCCGATCTGCAGCGGGTCATCTCGCGCGATGTAAAGCTGCCGCCCGGCATCAGCGTCAGCTTTACCGGTCAGTTCGAATATCTCCAGCGCGCCCGCGAGCGGCTGACGGTGGTAGTGCCGGCGACGCTGCTGATTATCTTCGTGCTGCTCTACGTCACGTTCGGACGATTCGACGAGGCGTTGCTGGTGATGGCGACGTTGCCGTTCGCGCTGACCGGCGGGTTCTGGTTGCTCTGGCTGCTTGGCTATAACCAATCAGTGGCGACCGCCGTCGGGTTCATCGCGCTGGCTGGCGTCGCAGCAGAGTTTGGCGTGGTGATGCTGATCTATCTCAAGCACGCGCTCGCCGATCGCGGCATCGACCCGCCACCCGCCGAGGTTGAGGCGGCGGTGCGCGAGGGCGCGTTGCTGCGCGTTCGCCCCAAGGCGATGACGGTCGCGGTGATCCTGGCCGGGCTGTTGCCTGTCCTGATCGGTACTGGGACCGGTTCCGAGGTCACGAGCCGTATTGCCGCACCGATGATCGGCGGGATGCTGACCGCGCCGCTGCTGTCGATGCTGGTCATTCCGGCCGGGTATCTGCTGATGCGACGGCGTCGATCACAACCCACCCCCTGACAATCAAGGAGGATTGAAATGAAGACCATTGCTATTCTTGCATCCCTGTTGCTGGCCGCGGCTTGCAGTAGTCCAGCCCCGACGACCCAGGCGACCGGCAATGCCACGACGAACGCTGTCGCCCTGGCCGAGCCCAAATCCGCATCGGGGGAGGGCTCCATTACCGCGATCGACCCCGACACCGGCAAGATCACGTTGGCCCACGGCCCGATCGCTGAACTGAGCTGGCCGGCGATGACGATGGGATTTGCTGCTAAAGACGGCCAGTTTGGTGGGCTGAAGGTCGGCGACAAGGTCAGGTTCAAATTTCGTTGGGACGGCAAGACGGCTGAAATCGAGTCGATCGACAAGATTTAGCGATTGAGGCCGGCAGCGATTCCATTTGTCGGTCCCGCCATAGCCCCGTCGCAAGTACCCGATTGGCCGGTCCACGCGTCGAACAAGCGAAGCGCCGCTGCGCCCGCGTCTTAAAGTGATGTGACCGACCTGCAGTGCGCGTCCAGTCGATAGAAAGGACAAGCGTCACCGTGGACAACCAAAGCCGCGCGGCTGCGGATCGTGATCAATTATCCCCAGGCGATCACGATACCCTGAACACATCCGTCGATGTGCCCGACAGTGCACGTGACCTGGTGTGTGGAATGACGGCCTTCGACAGCCGGGAGGCGGGTATCGTCTTCGACGGCGATCGGCGCTTCAATGTCGTCGTCCGTCTCCCTTACGCGCAGCGCGACGACATCGATACGCTAGGCTCGATTCCTGTCACGATGTCGGCTGTGGAGGGGCAGACTGCCCGTTCCATCCCGCTCCGCAAGGTTGTTCGTTTCCGCTATACAGGGGGGTGAACCAGATCAACCGCGAGAACGGAAAGCGGATGGTGACGGTTCAGTTCAACGTCCGCGACTGTGACCTCGGCGGTTTCGACAAGGACACGCAGGCGACGATCGCGGCCATGCAGCTCCCCGCAGGGATGTATACCGAATGGGGCGGCACCTTCGAGAGTCTGCAATCGGCGCGCCTTCGCTTGGCGCTGGTGGTGCGGAGCTGCTTCACCGCGACCTTCACGCTCCTCTACATGGTGCTTGGCGGTTTCGTCCCTGCCGCGATCGTCTTCTCGGCGGTACCGATGGGCCTCGCGCGCGGCGTGTTCGCGCTTCTCCTTCTCGGCATCCCGTTCTCGATCACCGCGGCGGTGGGCTTTATCGCCCTGTCGGGAGTCGCGGTGCTGAACGGACTTGTCATGATGAACGCGATCAAGCGACGCAGATAGGAAGGCGAAGACTCGGACCGCGCGATCGCCGATGGCGCGATGGAGCGGGTCCGCCCGGTCCTGATGACCACGAGTGCCACTCTCGAGACGAATGATGACTCGCCAGATGACTGTGAAGTCAGCGCTACCGCCAAAGTCCGCCCTATCCGGCGTGATCAGCTACGTCAGCTTGTGCCAATCTCGGATACGACAATTTACTAGATGGAACCTCGAGCAGCATTTACGGGACGGTTCTATCTGACGTTCCGCTTAGTCATATGGGGGCTGGGAGAGGTCGAACGATGGCTCAAGCGGCGGCAACAGGACTCGTTTGCCAGCCGGCTCAATCGCTCTACTTTACCGGACGTCAGCAAGCGGCGCGCCCATTGCAACAGTCTCGGTTATGCACGTGGCACCCGCTCGTTGCCGAACATTGTTAAACTCTACTGGTCCTGATGCCGACATTGGTCACTGATGCTGGGGCATATGCCTCAGACGATCAGATTGAGGCGGCCAGCAGTGCTTTGACTGTGTGGAGATAGCTGCGGCCAATCCGAACAACTTGGCCGTCTAATGAAAGCGCGCTCCAGACGCCGCCGCCTTCATGGCGGAGACCTGTCACCAGATCGCGTCGGATGATAGTCGAGCGGTGAACACGCACGAACGTGGCCGAATCGAGCTTCGCGTGCATGTCGTCCATCGTCGCGCGCAAAAGATGTGAACGCCCGTCGATCTCTAGTCGCACATAGTCGCGTTCAGCAGTCACGCGTTCGATTGTCGCAAGCGACACCCGCCGGAGTTCGGAGCGGACTGGCACCCAGATATGGTCTTCGAACGGGGCGACGCTGGCGCGGGCGGCGCTTACCCGATCCAGCATGGTCGCAAAACGCGCGTCGACGATCGGCTTGAGCAAATAATCGACCGCCCCCACGTCGAAGGCCGCCAGCGCATATCCCTCGAACGCGGTCGTGAAGACGATAGCGAGACGGGCGAGCGCGGCGGTGATCTGCCGGGCGGCGGCCATGCCGCCCATGCCCGGCATGGCAATATCGAGCAGTACCAAATCGGGGCGCAGGCGGTCGGCCAGGCCAACCGCCTCCTCGCCCGTCGTCGCCTCGCCAACCACCGACAACCTTTGATCGGCGCATAGCATTCGCAGCAGATCGCGCGCCGGTGCCTCGTCATCGACGATCAATACCCGCAAATCGGCTTTAGCCACGCGCCGGCACCGTGATCGCCGATCGCCAGCCACCGCTGGTCGCAGCCGCCGACAATAGGCTGGCTCCCCCATAGCGCGTCGCCAGCCGCGCCCGGACATTAGCAAGGCCGATCCCCGTGCCCGCCGCCGGGACCGGCATCGCCGCGTCGATGGAGCCGGTGTCGTCCACGCTGAGCACGACCGTGTCGTCGCAGGTCCGTCGCGCGGCAATGGTGATCCTGACCGGCTGCGCGGTTCGCGCAACGCCGTATTTGACGGCATTTTCCACCAGCGGCTGTAGGATCATCGGCGGGACGGGCATGTTCTCCAGTTCGCCCGGCATGTCCCATTCGACCAGAAGGCGGTCACCGAACCGCGCCTGTTCGATCGCGAGATACAGCCGTTGCAGCTCGATCTCGTCGGCAAGCGGGATGTCCTTGGTCAGTTCGGCACCCAGCCCGGCGCGAAAGAAGGCGGCAAGATTGCCGATCATTTCGCGCGCTCCCCGCGTTTCGCCGCGCGCGACCAACGACGACAGCGCGTTAAGGGCGTTGAACAGAAAATGCGGATCGACCTGCAGCCGCAGCATCGCGAGATGTGCCTCGCGCGTCTCTGCCGCTGCCGCCGCTGCCGCGTGCTCGGCGGCGCGCACCTCGGCGACATGCCCGATTGCAAGGTAGAAGGCGGCCCAGGCGGCGAAGAAGAAATACCAGGTCACTAAGCCATCGGCGATCGAAGTGACAATCACCGCCTGCGGATCCCAACGCGCCAGGTCACCTGCGACCGAGGGAACCGGGAACCAGCGATAGAAGACGAAGGTATTGACCGTCGCAAACACTATCGTCGCGGGAGCCGCCAGCAGAAACGCTGTCGTCGCCCGGACCGGCAGCGACCGCCGCTTTAGCCGATCAAGCGCCACATGGATCAGCAGCGTCAGCACAATGCCAAGCCCGACCAGCGCGAAGCGGCGCAGCAGCATGCCGCCCTGGTCCGGCCAACCCATCGCCGCTGCCCGCGCCGTTACCAATACTAGCCATACCGCCCAGAAGCCGAGGACGGATAGCAGCACAGCACGTAACGACATGCGCGAAAGGTGGGCCTGATCGGACATTGTCGGGAGGCTATCCGATTGCCGCAGGTCAGACCAGTTGCGCCGACGACGCTCGTCGCAGCCCGAGGACGCCCGTCGCGCATGCCGCGACAGCCGCCGCACCAATGGGCCAAATGCGCACACAAGATTGGAGCAGACCCCATGAAACGACCTCTCACCATCAGCCTGACGACCTGCATCGCCGCGCTTGCGGCCAACGCCGCCAACGCGCAGTTGCCGCCGGTCACTACCGCCACCGCGCGAGTGGTAGCGGTCGCAAAGGCCGCCCATCTGTCGGGCGAGATCGCCCTCGCCGATCAGACCGGCCCCGTGATCGATCGCACCTTGGGTCTGGCAGATCGCGGGAAGCGTCAACCCCATCGTCAAGGCGCGCGGTGGCTCTGGGCATCGGTCACCAAGCAGGTGACGGCGGTGCTGGTGATGCAGCAGGTCGAGGCCGGCACGCTATCGCTCGACGGCACGATCCACCACTATCTACCCGACTTTGCCAGCGCGAACGGCGACACAATCACGCTGCGCCAGTTGCTCCAGCATCTGTCGGGCCTGCCCAATCCTGACGACACGCTGGCCGGCGGCGGCGACGTCCCGACATTCTACACCGAAACTGGCGCTAAGATCGCCGACACGCCGCGCGCAACTGGCTTCTGCAGCGGTACGCCAAAGGCAGCCCCCGGTGTCGGGTTCGCGTATAACAATTGCGACTATCTCGTAATCGGCGCAATCCTCGAGCGCGTCACAGGCAAGCCCTATGCGCAGCTTGTGGCTGACCGGATCACCAAACCGCTCGCCCTGCGGTCACTGCGGGTAGCCCGCGACGGCGAGCTGCGCGGTGGCGGCGCTGCGACTGGCTATATAGCGGGCGGCAAGCCGTACCCGGCGGTCAATGTGGCCACCTTCGGCGCGGCTGGCGCGCTGACCGGGACAGCGCGCGATCTGGTCGCGTTCGACCGGGCGCTTTCCTCTGGCAAACTAGTAAGGCCGGAAAGTCGCGCCCTCTTGTGGAACGGCGATCCGAAGCTCGGTTACGAAGCGCTCGGAGCCTGGTCTTTCCCCGCGCGTCTGGCCGGATGTGCCCAGTCCGTAACGCTTATTGAGCGCCGCGGCGATGTCGGCGGCATCCAGGTGCGCAACGTCATCGCTCCCGACCTTGGCCGCGCGGTTGCGGTCTTCGTCAACGATGACACGGTCGATTTTGGCGAGGTCTGGCAGGGCAAGGGCCTGTCTTACGACCTGCTGTCGGCCGCCTTTTGTCCAACGACTCAATCCTGAACCGCAATCCTGATAGGAACGACCATGACTCGCATTTTCCTGACGCTCGCCCTCGCGCTTTCGGCCATCACTCCAGCGCTTGCCCAAACCGATGACCACGGCGCTAGCCAGCTCAATGGCGACTGGACGCTGGACCTGCGACCGACCAACGACGCACCGGCTTATATCAAGACGATGAAGCTCGACATCACGTCGCAAGGCGTTGTCCGAGGCGATTTCTATGATCATGCGATCGAGGACGGTCGATCCTTCGATGCCAAAGGCCGCACCTGTTTCGCGTTTCATACCTCCGACAATAGCGGCCCCTACCAGACCTCAGGCTGCCGCGTCGGAGACCATATCGAGGGGCAGAGCTGGTCCGAAGGACGGCATTTCCTCCTCACCTGGACGGCGACGCGAAGCGCTGTGAAATGACCCTGTGGCGCCCAGCCTCCGACTGGCCGAGCTTTGGTCTGATGGGCTCGGGCGCCAAAACGCGGCAAATGATGCTGTCGGCTCTGGCCGAGCGATATCGAACTGACGCCTTTGCAAATGGCCGCCTCGGCTTGCGAGCACGAGCGCGCCCGCGATAAGTGTTACCCATGCCGCAACAACCCACGCCACCCCGAAGGTTCCTTAGCCTCGCCGAGCGTCAGGCGGTGACGATGCTCGGCGACGGTCACACCGCGAAGTCGATCGCGCGCGAGCTCGGCATTTCGGTCAACGCCGTGAACGAGCGGCTGCGCGAGGCCCGGCGCAAGACCGGGCTGGGCAGCAGCCGCGAGGTCGCGCGCTGGTTGAAGGCGGAGGACCCACAAGAAACTTGGGACGAGCAAATCGGGATGGAGCAGGCCCCGGTCCCGCCAGAACACGGCGTCGTTCGGCGCATCCTCCTGATGTGCCGCGCACGACCCAAGGAGGTTCTCGCTATGTCCCTGTTACTCGTTATCGCATCCGCCGCTGTCCTCACGCTACCAGCCATGGAGCATCCCCTGGGCAATGCCGCGCAATCTGAAGGAGCCATTGTCGACACCGGCGATGCACGCCTGCTGCATGAACGCGTCGAGAAGGAACCGGTCGATCAAAATTGGGCGGAGCCTGCGCAAAGGCGGCTGGACAGCATCTACTCCGCCATTCCGTCGCTCGGCTTCATCACCGTTCACTGTGCCACTACGCTGTGCGAAGTGACCGGGCTAATTGCCACCGACGGCCGCGATCGCGCGATCGACAGCCTTAGGGCGCCGGCCCTGGCGGCGGCTGTGCGCGCCGCCGGATTTGATCGGGAGTTGGCGACAGCGTTCCGAGACTCCTCGGACAATTTGGGCAAGGACGCCTCGCCGGCCACCCTGTTTACAGCCTATTGGTCGCGGCAGACCGCCACCGATGTCGCGCCACACGTCATCGCGACGTCGCCCGCCGACGGCGCAACGATTACGTCGGGATCGATCGTGCTCAGCGTGACCTTTGATCAGCCGATGCGCGCGGGGAGCGCATCGTTCACCACGCCGGGCGGGCCGTCGGTGTTCCCCGAATGCGACGGACTGCCGGCGCTATCGGCAGATCGCCGTACATACTCGATGCAGTGTTCCGTTCAGCCCGGTCGCACTTATGTCGTCGGCTTCAATACCCCGCCCTTCAGCAACTTTGTCGCTGCGGACTCCGCGCTTCCGGCGCAAGCAGCAAGGGTGCGGTTCAGAGCTCGCTGATCGGCAAACCACGCGGCACCTCGCACCATCGATTTCGATATGATAGTCAAGCGCCGAGAATGGCCAAGCCATTTCCTGCGCTTGATTGACAAAGATAGTTTACATTCCGCTTGGGTATTCCAAACGACTTTAAAGCGGAAAGTCACCGTCTCGTGACTTTCTCCGATGGGGTTTATCGTGTCCGGTGATCGCCTTCGCCGCGGCGAGCACTGGCACGGGCGTTCGTCGAGAAGCATGAGAGAGCGTCGTTGGCTTCCCAGGTTTTGGTTGAATATAATTAGAACTTGAAGCGGAAACCTGCCTCATAGCTTTGGTCGTAAAACTCGCGCTGTGTCGTGCGATTTGCGAAGCCCTCATAATACCGCAACGGCGAATTATTGAGGTTTTTCGCGTTAAAATAGAGTGCCATATTACGTGTCACCTGAAAGGATGACGTCAGATCAAGTTGCGTCCGCTGATCCTGGAATGTGTCGAAACCGGCACCACCTCCTACGCCGAAAATGGCAGCATCGACGTGGCTAAGCGACAGGCGCAGCTGAAGGCCATGCGCTTCGTAATAGGCAGCAAGGTTATAGGTAAGCGGCGATGTTCCCGGCAGACGACTGTATTCCGCTGCCGCAACTGCGGGTACATCGCGGATTTTAAAGCTCGACCAGACATAGGTAACATTGCCGAGCACGCCGAAGCCGTCGAATGGCGCCGGAAGAAAGCTAAGCTTTTGATTATACTGCGCCTCGACGCCGCGCGCATGAGAGGTTTTGACATTGGTGTAGCTGGTGACGTCGTAGCCCGAATAGGAGGTGCCGCTCGAATCGACGTAGGTCGTGTTCTGCTGCAGGTTGTTGACGATGTAGTTGTTGAATTCCTTGTCGAACGCACCGACCGACAGGATCCCGGAATTACCCATATAATATTCGAGCTGGGCGTCGAACGCGTTGACGGTGGTGGGCTTAAGATTGGGGTTGCCGACCGAGACGGCGAGGTTGCCGGTGTCGATGACCGCGCCCGATAGGAGCTGAAGGAAGCCGGGCCGGCCGATGCCGGTCGAATAGGTCGCGCGGGCCACCAGCTTCGGCGCGAGATCGTATCGCAATTGCAGCGTGGGGAAGACATTGGTGTAGTTCGACTTACGTGCCGACGGCGTGAAGACGTTGCCGTTGGTCACGCTCGTGCCGCGATAGGTGCCATCGGTATTTTCGATGCGCACACCAGCAAGGACACCGAGCTTGCCGAATGTCCCCGAATATTGGGCATAGCCGGCATAGACATTCTCGGTATCGTTGAAGAAGCCCTGGGCATTGCGCTGCGCGTTCGAGGCACTGGTGAACTGAGTCAACGGTGCCAACACCGCGCGAACGCCCGAAATGCTGGGGGCGTAACCGACATTATAGGCGCCGTTGTAATAGTCGGTGTAGGGGCCGCCGCCCAGCACTGCGTTCAATGATGTCGCGGGCACACCGGCGTAGCTCAGGTTGTTGGGCTGATCGATCTTGTCGCGGAAGCGCAGCTTGCCGCCGAACTGGAACTTGCCGTCGCCGCCAAGGAACGTGGTCGGCACGGTGAAGTTGAGTACGCCAGCATATTCGCGATCATGCGCGCGTTCGGTCGCGTTGGTCGCGCCGCTAAGCGCGAATTGCGTCGGATCACTGGGATTGAAGCCGGTCGGCGTCAGCGTCGGATACAGCCGGCTGGTGTTGTCATAGGCGACCGTGAAGGCCGGCTGGCCGGTCCGCTTGAAGGTCGAATTGCGATCATAATCGCGGTGATAGGTCGAGGCCGTATAAGAGAGCTGATAATCGACAATCACCTTCCCGAAATCGTTGCGACCGCCTGCAGCGGCGATGAAGTTCAGATGGGATTCCTGCTCGTCGCGCAGCGTCACGCGCGCATCCACGCCAGTCGCCGTGATGACGGTCCCATTGGTCGTGATCGTATCGCCCAGACCGCGATATTGCAGGATCGAGCGATGCACCGACTCGGTATAACCGGCATTGTTCGCGCGGATGTAATAATGGCTCTGCGCGTCAGGATTCCAGTCGAGCTCGCCCCCGAAACCAAAGCGGCGGCGATTATAATCGTAGCGGCGCAGATCAAGCGCATCGAGCACCCTGTCACCTGGCGTTCCGGGCTGCACGGCATCGAGCAAGCCTGGCTCGACATCGTCGAACCCGCGCTTGTCAGTGTGGAACGAGCCGGTCAGCACGATCGCGAACTGTTTGTCCGGTCCGAATGCCGTTCCCGCCGCTGCCTCGCCGATAAAGACGTCGCCGTTCTTGTGCGCGCTCTGATAGCCGCCGCCAATGGTTCCTTCGAAGAACGGCTTTCTCAGGCCTACCGCCGTGCGCGGCGTGAGTTCGACCGAACCGCCAAGGCCTTCGGCTTCCTGATCGGGCATTCCGCTCTTGCGCACGACGAGCCGATCGACCGCGCCGATCGGCACGGTGTCAAGCTCGACCGCGCGACCACCACCACCGAAATAGGTGCCGCCCGGCTGGGTGTTGAGCAAGGTGACGCCGCCGAAGGTGGTTCCGTTGAGATTGCCGTCGATGCCGCGAATGTTGACGAAGCGACCCTCGCCGGTGTCGATCGCCAGACTGACGCCCGGAACGCGTCCAAGCGCTTCGGCGGCGTTGAAATCGGGGTATTTGACGATGTCTTCGGCGGCCTGAACGTTGACCAGGTTGGGAGCCGCCTTTTCCTCGGCGCGCGCGTCTTTGGAGGCGCGCTTTCCTGTGACGACAATATCGCTGCTTCCAGTTTGCGTCGCAGGGGCTGGCGCCGACTGGGCTTGCGCGGCGAGCGGCGCAAGCGCAGCCACCGCCGTCGACATAAGCGACAACGTCCGAATCTTCATGATACTTGACCCTAATCTATGCACGCGTGACTAATGTCGCCCGCGTTGTTTCGACGCTCCCGGTTGTCTTGTGGTGGCGATGTATTGTTACAGTCTTGGGACTTTACGGCGTGTTTTACTTAGGTTGGCAAGAATCAACATTCAGCCGTTACAGAGAATGGTGCTCTGACCCGTCACGACCTTGCCCGTCCAAAGCCGGAGTTTTGCCGCTAGTATGTAGCGCAAGCTGTGAGCGCTCAAACCACCAGGCGATTGACCACCAGAGGACGGCCCACCCCGCCCCGGCAATCCAGCCTGCTAGGACGTCGGTCGACCAATGGACGCCGAGATAGAGGCGGGACAGCCCGATCGACAGGGTAAGCGCGACGGCGCAGCACAGCGTATAGACTCGCAGCCGCAGCGTCGGAACCGCGCGCGCGACCAGCCCCGCAAGGGTCAGATAAATGACGGCCGAGTTCATCGCATGGCCGCTCGGAAAGCTCGCAGTGCCGAAGCTCGTCAGATGTGCGACGACGTCCGGACGAGGACGATCGAACGTGAGCTTCAGCGCCGTCGTGACAAGCCCACCGCTTGCGGACGCGGCGACCAGCAAAATTCCGAGACGATGTTGCTGCGACAACATCAGAAAACCTGCGGCCATCGCGACGACGATGACGAGGGTGGCATTGTCGCCCAGCGCCGTTACGTCGAGCATCACCGCCCGCAGCGCCGCCTTCCAAGGAGCGTCCCCCTCAGTTGCGTGACGAAGGCGCGTAAGGACCGCAATGTCGAACGCCTTGGTATCGCCCTCCATCACCTCTGACCCTAGCTTGAAGATGATCAGCAGGGTTAGGGCGGTCAGCGCGAACGCCAACAGGACGACCAGTTCGGGCCGCCTGTGAGCAAACGCGCGTGCCTTGGCGCTCACGTCCGTTTCACGACCAGGACATGGAACGACCCGGGCAGCATGGCAGGTCGGCCACCGGCCGCCGCAGACGGACCGAATTTTGCTGTCGGCAGATAGATCGACCCCGTCTTGGGATCGAGCGCCCCGGTTCGTGCACCAACCTCGGTCTTGACGACTCCGACATGCGTCACGGTGCCACCGGCCAGCGACAGGATATCGAGAACGCCGTCCTTTCCGCAGGGAATGAAGGCAAGACCACGGGCCTCATCCATGATGACCGCGTCGGGCCCGGACCCGATATCGACCAACGCCGTCAGTTGCCGCTTGCGTGTATCGACAATGGCCGCCTTGCCGTTGGCGCACGATGCGATCAGCCGGTTATGCGCCTTGTCAAACCCAAGGCCGGTGGGAGCCTTGCAGCCGGGAAGTGCAATCGTCTTGCCAACAACCCCGCGGGCGACGTTGACGGTGTCGATTTCGTTCGCATCCTCGTTATTAATGAAGAGCGTGCCGTCCGACCCGAACGCCGCATATTCGAGCGCTGGCTTTACCGTGATCGTCTTGGTTACCTTGGCTGAGGCAAGGTCGATGACCGACACAGTGCCGCTGTCGGCATTCATGATGTAGGCATGAGTGTTGGTCGCATCGAGGATTGCGGCATCCGGCTTCTTGCCAACGGGAATACTCGCCGTCTCGGTGCCCGAGCTTGGGTCGAACAGGCGTACCGTACCATCGGTGCCGCTTGTCACGAGGAGCTTGCCACCAGCCAGCGGCACCACCGCATGTCCACGCTGCACGTTGCCGAGCGAGGAAACCGTCCCTGTCATCACGTCGATCACGGTGACGGCATTGCTCCGCGCGACATAGACGTGCGTGCCGTCGTCGTCGGCGCGGGCATAGTCCCAGGAGCCATCAGGTCCCGCGATCGACTGAGCCACCGTGTAGGTCGGTGCGGAAGTGGCAGCGACCGCGAGCGGCATGGCTGCAGCGGCAAGCAGGGCAAGAAGCGATTGGCGGCGCATTGCGGTCTCCACGATGGTGAGTTCTGCCCTCTGGCCCGGCCCGCGCCGCAGGTCACGTTAGGGATTGCTAATCCGCTGCCGACGCGAGTTGGCCGACCCGCAGATCCGAAGCTTTAGGCGGCCTGGGGAAGGTCAAGCGAATCCGCAGCCCGGGACAATTATCGAGCAGTTCGAGCCGCGCATAATGGAGCGCCGCGATCGCGGCGGCCAGCGACATACCCAACCCGGAGCCAGGCAGATTGCGACTGCGATCGAGCCGGTAGAAGCGGGTCAGAACGTTGGCGCGTTCCTCCGTCGGAATGCCTGGCCCATCGTCGCTGATGGTGACGACGATGTCGCTATCGACCCGTTCGAGCTTGCTGACAATCCGGCTGCCTGTGGGGGTGTGGCGGATCGCATTGTCGATCAGATTGGTCATCATCTGCGCGAGCAACTCGCCATCGCCAACGATCATGACTCCAGCTTCATGCTCGGCGATCAGAAGCTTGCCTTCATCTTCTGCCACCGGCTGATGCGCCGCGATCACGCGACCTATGAGTTCGCTCAGGTCGAGGGTGGAGAAATATTGGCGACCGTCGCCCCCTTCGAGCGTGCCGATTCGCAGAAGTGCACGGAAAATCGTAAGAATTTCGTCGGTTTGCTCGATCGCGCTGTCGATGCTCGCTTCATAGCGCTCGGCATCGTGCGCCTCACGCGTCGCCTCGAGTTGCTGGCGAAGCCGACTCAACGGGGTACGCAGATCATGCGCGATGTCGGTCGTGACCTGGCGCAGGCCATCCATTAGCGCGCCGATCCGGTCGAGCATGGCATTGAGGTTTGACGACAGGAGGTCGAACTCGCGGCTGATCCCGATCGTCGGCAGACGTTCTGCCACATTGCCGGCCATAACCCGGCCGATCGCGTCGTTGACCCGGTCGAGCCGTCGCATGAACAGGCCGCCGATGAAGTATCCACCGATCAGCGCAAACAGGGTGATCCCCACGCCGGCCATGATCGTAAAACGATCCAGCCTGGTGCGAAGCTCCTGTATGTCATATGTGTCTGTAGCAACCACCAGCACGCCCCCATCGGGCAGGGACACGCCCAGCCTCTTCAGGACCTCGGCGTCCGCGCCGGTTTCTTGCGGGTCGTCGCGGACCGAAACATCGCCCCATCCAAGCTTGGCCGCGCTCCTACCCAGATCGTTGACGAGCAACCGCCCTGTGCCGTCCATGACTTGATAGCGAAAGGCCTCGTCCCCGCCGGCACGCCGGTGAAGGGCGATCGACTCGAGCAACTTGGATCGCCCGCCTTCACGGTCTTCTGCCTGCAGAATTGCAGCTTCACTCCTCAAGCCACCGTCGGTGGCGGCAACGGCGTATTGCGATATGGATCGCTCCACGACCGAGAGCAGGAGTGCGGCGCTGGCCGCAAACGCGAGCGCAAGCAGGAATGCAAAGCGAAAGGCGCCGCTGCGAAAACCGCTAAGCCAGGGCATCAAGACTATAGCCCGATCCCCGGATGGTGTGGATCAACTCTACATCAAACCCGCGATCGACCTTCGAGCGCAGTCGGCTCATATGGCTTTCGATGATGTTGGTCTGCGGGTCGAAATGGAACGACCAGACGTGTTCGAGGAGCATCGATCGCGTAACGATTTCGCCGGCGTGACGCATCAGATACTCGAGCAGCTTGAACTCCTGTGCCTGAAGCAGAATCTGCCGCCCGGCCCGCCTGACGCTGCGCTTGATCAGATCGACTTCTAGATCAGCGACCCGGAGCACCGTCACCACGTCATTGGCAGGCTGGCGACGCGACAGCGCGTTCACGCGCGCGATGAATTCGATCGAGGCGAACGGCTTGATCAGATAATCGTCGGCACCGGCATCAAGCCCTTCGACGCGGTCATGGACGCCGTCGATCGCGGTCAGGAACAACGCTGGCGATCGCACGTCAGCTGCGCGCAGTGCCTTCAGGACACCGAGACCGTCGATACCCGGTACCATGCGATCGAGGATCAGGACGGCATATTCATTGCTCGATCCGAGGAAAATCGCGTCACGGCCGTTGCTACAGACATCCACGACATATCCTGCCGCCACTAGAGTGCGCTCTAAATGCGTTCTGGTCGCCTCGTCATCTTCGAGCAGCAACAGTTTCACGGCACCACCTCAGACAGTTTCGCACAGCTTGTGACTAGCCGGGTGCGGAGCGTGTCGCGCAAGTTAGGAATAAACAACATCCGGATCACCTCGCGCCCATGTCATACGGCCTAACAGCGTGACAGGCATTCCGCCTCCCGGAGTACAGTATCATGAAACGCCGCCTTACAAGTCTCGCAATGCTCACCGCCCTCGTCGTGGCAGCCCCCGCGATGGCTGGCAGCGCCGCACCGATTCGGGGTGCGAAATATCTGTCGATGGCGCACGTCACGCTTGCCGCTGCTCGCGCTACGGCGCTCAAGACCCGCCCCGGCAAGATCACCGATCAGGAACTCGAAAAGGAAAAGGGCGGCAGCGGCCTTCGTTACTCGTTCGATATCAAGAGCGGCGGCAAGGGTTACGAAGTCGGCGTCGATGCCAAGACCGGCGCGGTCCTCGAAAACAGCGCTGACGGCCCGCATCCCGACTGATCGGACCAAGAGCACCGGCGTTCGTGCGCGCGCATGTGGACGAATGGCGTGCCGAGGGCAAGCGCGTCG
>CAZZZX010000002.1:0-13451 GCA_964658585.1 uncultured Novosphingobium sp. | reverse complement strand
ATGAACGCCGGTGCTCCTTTTTTATGCTACGTTCGGAATTCCATGATCGGCAAAATACGACCCAACCGGCGCTCGGCGTTCCGCGCAGCCGCTATCTCTGCTTTCAGCCTCATGGCAGGCTGTGCCAGTTACACCGCGCTGCCGCTCGCAAAGGCACCGCCACTGGCCGGAGACGTGCGCGCGCTGACGAATTCGGAGACGATTGTCGGGGCGAGTCCGTTGTCGGTGTCGCAGGTGGTCGATCTTGCCTTGGCGAACAATCCCGATCTCAAAGCGGCAAGGTTTAAACGTGCGGTCGCGGCAGGCCAGACCAAACAAGCCGGCATCCTGCCCAATCCATCGCTGAGCGGTGCGTTTCTGCCGCTCCTTTCGGGCGTGGGTTCGGTGCCAGCCTGGAACATCGGCCTTAGCCAGGATATCAAGTCGCTCATCACCTATCGCGCACGCCGTCGCGCCGCCATCGACAGCGAACGCCAGGTTGCCGCCGATATCGTCTGGCAGGAGTGGCAGGTCGCTGGGCAAGCGCGACAGATCGCGAGCGATTTCATCATCGGCGCGAACAGCCGCGCGAGCTATGTCGCCGCCTATCAACTTCTCGCCGCGCGCAACGCGAAACTCGAACAGGCGCTTGCCGCGCGCAACGTCACGCTCGTAATGGTTGCGCCTGATCGGGTTGCGTTGCAGGCAGCGCGCACCGCGCTGAACGCGCTTGATCAGCGGCAATTAGCGTTGATGCATCAGCTCGATGCACTGCTCGGCCTTTCACCGGACGTCGTCATTCCGCTCACGGTGCACGTCGATCTACCGCCCTTCGACCCGGCGGCGATCCGTGCCGGGCTTACCACCCTGCCCGACCGGCGCCCCGACCTGATCGCACTGCAAATGGGATATGCCGCTGCGGACGAGCAGTTCCGCCAGGCGATCCTGTCGCAATTCCCCGATCTCGTCCTCGGCGGTAGCGTCAGCAGCGATAATTCCAAGGTGATCAATGGCGGCCCCAATGCAACGCTTGGCCTGCCGATCTTCGATCGCAACCAGGGCAATGTCGCCATCACGCGCGCAACGCGCGCGCAACTCCATGCCGATTATGACGCACGCTACGCCGCCGCGCTCGGCACCGTCGGGGCGATGCTGAGCGAAATGGAACAATTACGCGCGCAACTCACCGTCGCCCGGCGCGACCTTCCGGCAGCGCGCTTGGCCGCGGACCGGGCCCAAGCTGCATTCGGCGCCTCGAACATCGACGAGCGCGGCTATGTCGATCTCGTCTCAAACCGCTTCACCAAGGAACAGGAAATCATGACGCTGGAACTGGCGCTGATCGATCGACAGATTGCGATTCAAACGCTGGTCGGCGATGGCCTTCCGACCGTCGACCTGCCAGCCGGTGACACGCAGGCAATGCCGAAATGAGGGCAGTGCTTGGTTCTGCGGTTGCACTGGCCCTGGTTGGCTGCAGTGGCGCTGCGCCCGATAGCTCGCAAACGCCTGCACCCAGCGTTCTCGTTTCCGTGATGGCCCCGACGCATGGGTCGTTACCGCAAACCGTCACCGCTTATGGCTCGGTCGCGCCGGCACTGAATGGCACGCAGACCTTCAGCGAAGCGCAGCCAGGCCAAGTCATGCGACTGATGGTGGCGCCCGGGGCAGCGGTCCGTCGCGGGCAAGCGCTCGCCATTTTCGCCACCGCGCCCGCGTCGCGCAGCAGCTACGCCCAGGCAACGGGCGCGCTAACCGCAGCGCGCAAGGAGCGCGCAACGACAGCGCAGCTCCTGTCGCAACAGCTCGCTACGCAGGATCAGCTGGTTCAGGCGGACAAGGCCGTGTCCGATGCGCAGAACACACTCGCAGCGCTGCAGGCCGAGGGCGCCGGCAGCGCTTTCCAAACGTTGACCGCGCCGTTCGACGGTGTCGTCACCAGCGTGGCGGTGGCCCAGGGTGACCGCACGCAAGCTGGCGCGACAATTCTGACCGTTGCCAAAGCGGGTGGTATCGTCGTCACCGCCGGGGTCGACCCATCCGAGCGCGGCAAGGTCGCGGTCGGTCAAGCCGCTTCGCTTGTTCGGCTTTCGGGCGGTCCCCTTGTAGCTGGACGCATGCTTCGGGTTAGCAGTGCGCTAAATCCCAGGACCCGCATGGTCGATGTCGATGTGGGTTTCCCAACTGGAACGTTGTTACCGGGCGAGGGAATGCAGGTCGCCATCGCCACCGCGCAGATATCGGGCTGGGTCGTGCCGCACCGTGCCGTCGTCACCGCTGGTGGTCCCGCGCATGTCTTCCAGGTCGAGGGCACCAAGGCCAAATCCATACCCGTCGCGGTGCTGCTGGCATCCGACGCCGGCGATGTCGTCACCGGCCCGCTTGATCCGCGCCGCCGCCTGATCGTCGACGGCGCGTATCAGGTCAGCGATGGCGATGCCGTGCGGTGGACGCGCTGATGCTTGAACGACTGCTGCGCGAACAATCGCGCGCGTTTGTCCTGATCGCCATCGCGGTGGCGCTGGCAGGGGTCGTGGCCGCCATGTCGCTGCCGATCGGACTATTCCCACAGGTTTCCTTCCCCCGCGTGGTGGTCGATCTGGACGCGGGCAGCCGCCCGGCCGATCAGACGGCGCTGACCGTCACCCGTCCCGTCGAAGAAGCAATCCGCGCGATCCCGGGCGTACAGGACGTTCGCTCCGCAACGAGCCGGGGTTCGGCGCAGATATCGATCGATTTCGGCTGGGGGCGCGACATGATCGCCAGCACGTTGCTGGTCGACTCGGCGGTAGCACGCACGATCCCCTCGCTGCCGCCCGGCACACAGTACACCGTCCGGCGGATGGATCCGACGGTTTTCCCAATCATCTCCTACGCGCTCGTGTCCAGCTCGGCTGATCCGGTCGCGCTCCAAGATATCGCGAAATACCAGATCACGCCGCTGCTCTCCTCCGTTACCGGGCTGGCGCGCGTCGGTGTCCAGGGCGGCGACACCGCCGAGGTGCAGGTGCTAGCCGATCCGCACCGGCTCGCTGATCACAATCTGTCGATGACCGACCTCGCCACCGCCATCAAGAACGGCAACGTGTTGAGCGCGGTTGGCCAGGTGCAAGACCGTGGTCGGCTGTCGCTCGTCATCGCCGATCGAAGTGTGGCAAGCGCCGCCCAGATCGGTGAGATCGTCGTCAATGCGGACCCGCAGGGCGTGGTCCTGGTGCGCGACGTCGCGACAGTCCAGGAGGGCGCCGTCCCGGTCTGGCAGCGCATTGTTGAGGACGGAAAGCCCGCCGTCCTGTTCAACATCTATGAGCAGCCTGACGGCAATGCCGTCCAGATCGCAAAGGCAGTGGAGCAGAAGCTTGCCGGACTGACATTGCCTCCAGGCGTCAAACTTGTCTGCTGGTACGATCAGAGTGTTCTCGTCACCCAGTCGGTCGCAAGCGTGCGCGATGCCGTGCTGATCGGCCTCGTGCTCGCCGCGCTCGTCTTGTTGTGGTTCCTGCGCAGTTGGCGGGTGACGTTGGTCGCCGTCATCGTCGTACCCGCAACGCTGGCGGCGTCCGTGCTGGTGCTCAGCATGCTGGGCATGAGCTTCAACATCATGACGCTCGGCGGGATCGCGGCAGCGGTCGGGCTGCTGATCGATGATGTGATCGTGATGGTCGAACATATCGCACGGCGCGCTGGCGCCAAGGGCGCGGACGGCAAGCCAATGGGCGACGCCGCTGTGATCCCCGCCGCGCGCGAATTCATGGCGCCGCTCACTGGCTCGAGCCTCGCCACGCTGATCGTGTTCGTGCCGCTTTCCTTCCTGACCGGGGTGACCGGCGCATTTTCGAAGGCGCTGTCGCTGACGATGGCGGCTGCGCTGGCGATTTCCTGGGCCATGACGGCGTTCGTCGTGCCGGTGCTCGTGCGGTGGCTCGTCGATTTCAGCAAATGGCATGATCCCGGTGAGCCGGGCGAAGGCGTAGTTGCGCGCCTGCATGACCGCGGCCTCGACAAGCTGTCTGCGCGGCCGTGGCTGCTTGCGGTGATTGCGGTTCCGCTGCTGATCCTTGGCTATGTCAGCTATTCGAACGTACCCAGCGGCTTTATGCCCAAGGTCGACGAAGGTGGGTTCGTCATGGACTATTACACAGCACCCGGCACCTCGCTCGATGAATCGAGCCGCCAGGTCGGGCAGATCGATGCGATGCTCCGCGCAAATCCGGAAGTCCTGACCTTTTCGCGCCGCCTCGGCACCGGGCTAGGCGGCGACCTCGGACAGAGCTACCACGGCGACTATTTCGTCAGGCTCAAGGACAATCACGCTGCGCCGACCGAAGAAATTGCGGCAGCGGTCGCAGACCAGATCACCGCCAAGGTGCCCGGAGTCCAGGTCGAAGTTGCGCAATTGATCGAGGATTTGATCGGCGATCTGACAGCCGTACCGCAGCCGATCGAGGTCAAACTCTACGCGTCCGACCCGTCGGTGCTCGAGGGAGAGGCGAGGAAAGTCGCGGCGCTCATTACCAAGATCAATGGGGTCGTCGAAGTGAAGGACGGTGTGCAACTCGCTGGCGATGCGCTCGACGTCCACGTCGATCCGGTTCGGGCGGGCCTCGAAGGTGTCGCCCCCGCCGACGTCGAGGCGCAGCTCAACACCGCCCTGAGCGGGACCATCGCGACCACGTTAGCCAAGGCGAGTAAAGCGGTCGACGTGCGCGTGCGCCTCCCCGATGCGCGAACGATCAGCGAGACCGGGCTCGCGCAGCTGCCAATCCGCGCGACCGATGGGCACGTCTTTCCGCTGTCGCGCGTCGCGACGATCCAGTCCGTGACGGGCCAGCCCCAGATCAGCCGCGAAAATCTCGAGCCGATGATCGCGGTTACCGGCCGCATCCAGGGGCGCGGCATCGGAGCTGCTGTTGGCGACGTGAAGGCGGCGCTCGATAAGCCCGGCGTGCTCGGCGCTGGCGTGCGCTATGAGCTGGGTGGCTTGTACCAACAACAACAGATCGCTTTTGCCGGGCTGATCAAGGTGTTCGGTGCCGCCCTGGTCGCGGAACTCGCGTTGTTGCTGATCCTTTATCGTCGCTTCTGGCTGCCGGTCATTATCATCGGTTGCTCCCTGCTGTCGACGACTGCCGTATTCACGGCACTGTGGGCAGCCGGCGTGGATCTCAACATCACGGCTCTGATGGGAATGACGATGATCATCGGGATCGGCACCGAAATGGCGATCTTCTATGTCTCGGAGTTCGAGGAACTGGCGCGGACCATGCCTGCCGCCGAGGCCACGCGTGAGGCGAGCCGCAATCGGCTGCGTCCAATCACGATGACGACGCTCGCCGCGATCTTCACGCTATTGCCGCTCGCGCTGGCGATCGGGCAAGGCTCGGGCATTCAGCAACCACTCGCTATCGCGATCATTGCGGGACTGATGCTGCAATACCCTTTGGTTCTGCTTGCGATGCCGATCCTCGTTCGCCTCACTTTGCCGAAGGAAGGCCCATCATTCCGGGAGGTCGTGATCGATTGATCGGCTGTTGCAGCCGCAATTGCTCGCCTGTCGCCAACGATGGTGACGCACAGGTGAATAAAAACGTTGATTGACTTCGCAGAACCCAATTCTAGCCAACCAACCTTGGTTTTTGCAGCCAGAAAGCTTAGCCCCCCGACATCCCCAGACATCTTTTGGACTTTGCCATGCCGCTTGCGGCCAACCCGATCCATTTTACCGACCTGCATCTGCATCCGATCGCCTTTTCGCTCGGGCCGCTCGATATTCGCTGGTATTCGCTCGCCTACATCACCGGCATTCTCGTCGGCTGGTGGTATTTGCTCAGGCTACTCGCGCAGCGCGACGCGCCGATGGCGCGGCGGCAGGCCGACGACCTGATCTTCTATGCAACGCTCGGCATTATTCTGGGCGGGCGTCTCGGCTACGCGATCTTTTATGCCCCAGAGATGTTTCTGGCACCGCTCCGCTTGTTCAAGCTGTGGGACGGCGGCATGTCTTTCCACGGCGGCGCACTCGGCGTCTCACTCGGCATTGTCCTGTTTGCCAGACGCCATAGCCTCGACTGGTTGCGGCTCCATGATTATGTCGCCTGCTGCGTCCCGTTCGGGCTCTTCTTCGGGCGACTCGCCAATTTCGTGAACGGCGAACTTTGGGGTCGGCCGACCGATCTGCCTTGGGCGATCGTCTTTCCCGGCGCCCATGACGGGCTCGGACGGCACCCGAGCCAACTTTATGAGGCCGCGCTCGAAGGGCTTGCGCTCGCGCTGCTGCTCGCCGTGCTGTTCTGGCGTACCCGTGCGCGACATAAGCCCGGCCTGCTCGTCGGCGCGTTCCTGACCGGCTATGGGCTCGCCCGCTTCACGGTCGAATTCTTCCGCGAACCGGACGCGCAACTGGTCGGGTTCGCGCAAGCGACCGGGCTCCATATGGGCCAATGGCTGACCGTGCCGATGATTCTTGGCGGGGTCGCGCTGATCGTAACGGCTCCACGTCGCTACGCTGCGCGCGCCGCCACCGATACGGTGGTGTGATGGCCGCGCGGTTCGGCTTGCAGCCCATCGCATCGCGTCGCTCCTATCGGCGCGCGCGGATCACGTTCCGCGATTTCCAGCGCCGTTTTCGCGCGAGCGAGGCGTGGTTCATCGTGCTGGCGATCGGTGTCGGCGGCGTGGCCGGCCTGCTCAGCATCATACAGGGCGGCCTTGCCCGCACGCTGCAACATCTGCTGTTCGCCTTGCCGGCCGATACCCGCCTGAGTGGCATGACCCAGCTCGGTGCCCTCAGCCTCCTGGTCCTGCCACTGGGCGGCGCGATCCTAGCGGCGTTCAGTTATCTGACCCGGGTGCGACGACGGCGGCTGGTCGATGCGGTCGAGGCAAATGCACTGCATGGCGGGCGGATGTCGCTGTCCGACAGTCTGGTTATCTCGGGTCAGACGATCCTGTCGAACGGCTTCGGTGCCTCGGTCGGGCTCGAAGCCGCCTATGCGCAAATGGGCGGCGCGATCGCCTCGATTACCGGCCGCCGGTTCAATGTCCGTCGCTCAGACCAGCGCATTCTGGTCGGCGCAGGCACTGGTGCGGCGATCGCCGCCGCGTTCGGCGCGCCGCTCGCCGGTGCCTTCTACGCGTTTGAGATCGTCATCGGTGCCTATACGCCGTCCGCGATCGCGCCGGTCGTTGCTGCCGCGCTGGCTGGCGCACTGGTCGCACAGACGTTCGGCGTTCGCCCTTATCTGATCGATGCGACATCAGGTGCTGGCATCGAGACCCATCATTATCTGATCTACGCCGGACTTGGGGCGATCTGCGCGCTGATCGGGATCGCGCTCATGCGCGCGGTTGCTGCGGTCGATATCGGCGTTCGGCGCGCAAAATTGCCCGACTGGAGCCGTCCGGCGATCGGCGGCGCGCTGCTCATTCCAATCGCGCTGGTCTCGCCGCAAGTGCTGTCGGCAGGGCACGGCGCGCTGCATGTCGATCTGGCGGTCGGCGCGTCGCTCGGTTTCATCGCGCTGGTGCTGCTCGCCAAATGCCTGGCGTCGATCGTGTCGCTCGGCTTCGGATTTCGCGGTGGCCTGTTCTTCGCGTCCTTGTTCATCGGCACCTTGATCGGTCACCTGTTCGCCGGAACGTTGCAGATGGCCACCGGGTTCGCGGTGATCGACCCGCGCGACGCGGCGCTGGTCGGCATGGCGGCGTTAGCGGTCGCTGTGGTCGGCGGGCCGATGACCATGGCCATGCTCGTCCTGCAGTCGACACACGATTTCTCACTGACCGGCGCGGTGCTGGCCGCGTCGCTGGTGTCCTCGACGATCGTACGGGAGCTGTTCGGCTATTCCTTCTCGACCTGGCGGCTTCATTTGCGCGGCGAGACGATCAAGAGCGCGCGCGATGTCGGCTGGGTCAAGACATTGACCGCGGGACGGATGATGCGGCGCGAAACTCGCGCGACATTAGCGACGATGTCGATCGGCGAGTTTCGCCGCACATTCCCGCTCGGATCGACGAGCCGGGTCGTGCTGGTCGATGCGGACGATTACTATGCCGGTATCGTTGTCACGCCCACCGCCTATGCCGACGGCATCGAGCCGGACGCGGCGATCGCGACGCTTGCAACCGGCCTCGACGCCACGCTGACGCCGGAGATGGATATTACCGAAGTCATGCGAATCTTCGATCATGCGGGGACCGACGAACTCGCTGTGGTGGCGCAAGACCGTTCCGTTCTTGGAATTGTCTCCGAGCAGTATGTGCGGCGGCGCTATGCCGAAGAACTGGAAAAGGCACAGCGCGAGCTTTTTGGTGAAGGATAGACCCGCACGAGGCCCGGCCGCCATAAGCCGCAGGCCAGCGCTGATCTGCTTGTAACGACAGCAAGCGAATATCCTCGCCACCGTGCGTACGAATCCGACCGTGGAGTCACGCGGTAGCGCGAGGATGTGATGACATTTCGCGATCGGGTCTTTCCACCCGGTCTCGACAAAATGGACCGTACGACCGAACGCTGGTCGCGGCGCAAGGCAACGAACACGGGTTTGCTCGGCGCCTGAAAGTCGCCTCGCCTTCGCGATTGCGTTGATGGCCAAATTTGGCCTAACTGGCCCTGCCTGCGGAGACGTAGGCGGAGGCGTCGAAACCTTCGAAACGAGAGCCGGTCCCAGCTGTGGAGACCGGGTGGCGGACGCGTATGTCCAAGGCCACCCGGCCCAAAGGCGGCCGCGCCTGTCTCGTTTCAGGTTTCGAACACCCGGTTCCAACGCCGGCACGCCTCACAATCCTGGGCGTGCCGCCGGCTGTCTGCAGCAGATCGACGGATGCCGTATTGAGCGAACGGATCGACGGATGAGCGGGTGCATCGACATGGTGGGGTGTCCCACCTCCGGATATCAAGCCGGCCGTGTCCAGCACTGATGGATCGGTCTGAAAGCGATCCTGTGATCGGGGCCATCGGTGGCACGCTCGGCATTGTCTGCGCGTTTCTCGAGCGCGCGAACATTGCGACGATCGACGAGCTTGCCGGCGCCCTTAGTGTCTATGGCGCTGCGACCAACGAGACCGATCCCGAACAGGCCGCCGTCATCGCGCAGTGGGTATTGGGTCTGCACGAACTGGCGAGCGCTCGCCACGACAAGAACTGACGTCCGCTGGAAATCAGCCGACCTCGTTAACGATCACGATCGCGCGGCTTGGGCTTCTGACGGTCGGGGGTCGCAGCGCCCTCCTCAACCTCGCGCGCGCGCTCGACTCCGCCTCCAGATGCCCGTTCCGCCATCATGATCTCGCGTGCACGCTCCAGCCGTCGCGACACAGCGGGCGGCATGGCGGCTACGAAACTGGCGACGTCGTTGGCGAGTTCAAGATCGTCTTCCTTGCCCGTCGCCGCGAGCGCAGCGGCCGCCTGCGCATAGGCACCGCGAATGAACCTCTGGCGTCCGAGCGCCGCCACGTCCTCGGGTCGACGCTCCGGGTCGGCCGAGCGCGCGAACTCGGCCGCGCGTTCTTCGGTCAGGCGGGTGATATCGAGCCCCCTCCCCTGCCCCGCTGTCCGCGCCTCGAGATGCCGGGCCGACGAGCGCACCCGCTTCTGGACGTGACCGCGCGCGCGGCGCGGCGTCGCCTCTGCCGCAACCCCGCGCTGGCGCAGTTCATGCGCGAAGCTCTCGCGCCAATGATGGAGATCGGCCTTGCGCGGATTGAACCGCGTCCCGTCCTCCCCTTGAGTGGCGACGGTCAGGTGAACATGCGGATGGTCGGTGTCCGTGTGGAGTGCCACCATATAGGCGAACTGACCCTCGAACTCGACCCGTGCGAACGCTTGCACGGCGTCGTGGATGGTCGCCGCGTCGGTCGTGCCGCCCGGCATGGAGAGCACCATCGACATCGAGGTCGGACGATCCCGGCCGGTCGGGTTCATCGCCTGGTCGAGCATGTCCCAGTCCGCGGCGATCGCCTTCAGCCGCTTCTCATCGGTGATGATCTCACCCTCGCTGCTGCGCACCTCGAGCTTTCCGTGCCGCGAGATATACCCAAAATGCTCGCCCAGATGCGCCGCCCCGCGCTGCTTGCCTGAGATCTTGACCATGACCTCGGGCGCCTTGCGTACGATCCGCTCGAGCTTCGCGCGCGCTTCGGCCTGCGACAAAGCCGGCGCGGTCTCGCCCCCTCCCCTACCCCGCCCGCCCGATCGAACCCGCAGCGTTGCCCCCTTCAGCATGCGCTTGCCGCCAGTCGGCGGTCGCCAGGCTTCCATTAGACTGGGCAACGGAAGGATGTCGTCGTCGTCACTCACAACGGTGTATCCCAATAGGCGACGTCGCCGGCGAGCGCGCGACCCAGCGCACGCAACTGAGCGTCGATCTCCTGTTGGAATGATGCGACACGCTCGGCCTCGCGTGCCAGGTCGAGACGCGAATCCACCATCGTCGCGGCGTTGAGCGCATGCACCGCCTGGTTGAGGTTGATGCCGATCCGGTTGAGCTCGCGCCAGGATTGCGCGATCAGCGCGCGGTCGGCGCGCGGCGGCGGCGACCTGCCATAGAGCCGACGTCGTAGCAGCGCGACGATCCATTCGGTGCGCTTGAGACCGCGTTCGCTCGCCGCGGCATCCAGCCGCTCGATATCGCTGGCGGTAAGCCTAACCTCGACGCGGGCCGTCGTGCGTTCGCGCGGTTCGGAGATGACGACACTGTCATCCCCCGCCCGTAGCGCCCGATCGACGAGTTGGCGCAGCACAGCGGACCGACCGCCATGGAAGGCCGCCATCGCATCGAAGCGCGCCGCGAGATCGTCCGGCAGGCGAAGGCCGAAAAAAGCCATGTCCAATCATATTGTTAAACAATCCCGGCGCCAAGCCTATCCGGCCCTCACCTAAAACCATTCGTCTTAAAGTCTGCTCAAGCAGACTTGGGCCCTGTCTCAAAAAACGCCTCGTCCGCTCCGCAAGCAAGCCGGAATTCGCGTTGAAATGAAAATGGCGGCATCCCTGGAAGAAGGGATGCCGCCATCACATGATCTGAAAAGATCGAAATCTGGACGCGGAGTGAGGGGTCAGTGTGGGCGAGCGCTCACCCGAACAAAAGGTCGGTCGATGCAACCTCGCCCTCTTCGCCATCATCGAACACCACGCGCACCCGATCGGGCAGGACAAGCCGACCGGCGCGGCCTGCGAACATGACCTTGAGCGGGCTTGCCTGAGCAGACGAGGCAGCCCGCCCTCCCCGGCTCTTTGCGACCGTCGATGTCGCATTCACAGGCGCGGAGGCCGGCTCAATCTTGGGAACAGGCGGCGCGCTTTGGGCGGGAGCCTTTAACGACGCAACGAATTTCGATCCCTCAGCAAGCGTGACGCCTTTGTCGCCGAACCCGCCGACGAACGCACGAACCTCAACCGGATGCGTGCGGGCTGCGCGATGGAGGTCGTAAAGAACGCGGATCGGGGCCTTGTCGATCGCGTCCCTCAGATAGGGCTCCATCTCGCCATAGGCGGCATAGAGCGAGACAAACTGTTTCGACCGGCCGAGCGCCTTGGCGATCTCGGCCTGACTTTTTCCCTCGCCCAGCATGCGCTCGACGCCACGCGCCAGCTCTTTGGCGGACAGGCCGGCACGCTGATCGTTCTCGACGATCTGGTCGGCGAGCGTGTCGCCCCCCTCCCCCGCCTCGATGATCGCTGGGATGGTTTTCTTCCCCGCCGCAAGCGAGGCTCGATAGCGCCGCTCGCCCATGCGGATGACATGTTTGCCGTCGCCATTCTTTGGGCCAACGATGACCGGCTGCAGCACGCCGCGCGCTTCGATCGACGCGGCCAATTCGGCCAGCTCAGCCTCATCGAAATGCGTGCGCGGATTGCCGGGATCGGGCATCAGCCAGTCGAGCGGCAAGTCCTCGACGCGGCGCGCACTGTCGTGCGCACCCATCAGCATCCCGAACTCCTCGGCCCGCTGGTCGAACTTACCCATCAGGCGGTCTCCTTCGCACGCGCTTCGACGCGCCGTTCCACTTCGGCGAGGATCGAGCGGATCTCGTCTGCGGCGGCCTTCGCGCCGCTTCCCTTTTCATGCCAGACCGCATGATGGTTCTCGGCCGAATGCTTATAGGTCGGGCGCGCCTTGACGAACGCCGGGAACATCATCGCCGGCCCGACCGCCTTGGTGAGCTTCACCGCATTGTCCATGTCACGCTTGTCGAACGCGTTGACCATCGACGGCAGAAGCCCCAGAAAATTGACCTTGCGCCCACCGCGCGCGGCCTCGGCCTTTTTGAGCGCGGTCAGCAGCATCTTGGCGCATTCGAGCGAATCCTCGGCCACCTGGACCGGCGCGATTACCTCATCGGCGACCGCCATCGCGCTCAAGGTCAGCTCGTCCCACTTGGGGCCAGTGTCGATGACGCAATAATCGAAATGCGCGGACAAGCCCCGAAAGCGCACGATGAAATCGTGCACGTCCTGTGCCGCCTTGACCATCTGGAGGCGCGGATCGGCGCCGAACACCGTGATACCGGGCGCATCATCGAGCGCCAGCTCTTCGTCGGGATCGAACAGGTCGGCCGAGAACAGCCCGGTTCGCTCCTTGGCGAGCCGCCGCGTCGAGGAGCCTTGCGGATCCAGGTCGAGAAACGCGACCCGCCGGCCCGGCTGCTCGGCGAGATACCAAGCGAGATGGGTCGCGAAGAAGGTCTTGCCGACGCCCCCTTTGAGAAGGCTGATCACGATGGTCTTCACGTCTGTCTTTCGTATCGTGCAACCGCGCTCAATAGTCGTCGGCGCCATTGCGGAGGTTGCGTTCATAATGGTCCCGCGCCGACCAGTCGCCGCGCGCGCCGAATCTGGGTCCGACGTATCGGAACAAATAGACGGTGAGCGCGAAGCACGCGAACGCAAACACGATCGCATGATCGGGATGGCGCGAAAAATACTCAGCCATGGTCTGTCTCCTTCAGGTTCGCGGGTCGTGGCTGGCGGCCGCGCCGGTCACGAAGCTCCTCGTCGGGAACATCGAGACCATAGGTTTGCTTGAGCGCGTTCATCACGAGCGCGCGCACGGTCAGATTATCGTGATCGAGGGCGAGACGCGTGATGGCCGTGTGCATCGCCGGGGTTACCCGAAGCTGCAAAAAGGCCGAACGCCTTACGTCACTCCCCTGCTCTTCCCCCGCCACGGATGTCCTCTCCTCTCACATGACAGCCGGAAAGCTATCGCCGCATCGTATTGAATTCAATACAGGGGCGATGAGTCGATGCGGATCTGCGACGACACTAACGGGCTCAAGTCTGCTCAAGCAGACTTTTGCGTTCGGACAGTGGACGAGCGTCAGCGTTCGACCGGCGCCGCACGCCGCCAGCATTTCGCCAGGCGAGCCGGCGCCGCGCAGACAGGCTGCCGGGTCCTATGTGACCCCAACATAAGCGTGTGGCCCCGACCAGGGTCGGGGCCAGTACATTTCAGTATTCGCTGGTGAGGAGG
>CAZZZX010000001.1:0-44303 GCA_964658585.1 uncultured Novosphingobium sp. | reverse complement strand
CCCCAAAAGGTCAGGATCCCCCAAGAAGTCAGGAATGGCGCAGACCGTCTCGAGCGCGGCCGGTAAAGCGGTGCTGCGCATCGAAGGAGCTGATCGTAAAGGAGTCCGATTGACGCTGCTCAACAAAGGCGGTGCTTCACGCGAGGATGCCGAGAAGGCGATTCGAGAGGTGCTGGACGCACACTGGGCGTGAGCACCGGCTGGCAGATCATAGGAAATTACGCCCCGGGAAAGTGAACGGGACCCGCGCGTCCAAGGCTCGCCAGCTTTGCGTCGAGTTCCGCCATCTCGCGATCGAACATCTGGAGCACCGGCTCGAGATTGGCGGAATATTTTGGTGGAGCAAGCGGGCGTCCCACCGACCGCTGCACGAAGCCAAACGACAAAGCGAGATCCCGCGCGACATAGGTCCGCCAGGCCTGTCGACCGCTCACCTCGACAACCAGATCAAGGTCTGCGGCTCGGGCCAGCAGTTTTCCGGCACCAGAAATAGTCAGGTCCAACGTTTCTGCGACCAAGCGAGGACTCGCCACAGGCGCGAACTGCATGAGGCTCAGAAGCGTCGCGAGCTTCCCCGGACGGTGAGCATCACGGATGGCGTCGGCCGCCCGCAATCTGTTGTCCTCAAGCGCCCGCAGTCGAACGAGGCCCTCCTCGGCACGATCTGCGAATGCTCGGAGATTCCGAACGATGATCGTCTGCGCGTCGCGCGGAGCAAGCCGCAGGGCTTTGTCACCGATCGTGAGGCATGGAAGGGCGGCGTGCGTGATCTTCATCGATTTCAGGAGCCACGGGACGGTGAGCCATGGTGTGATCGTACTGTCGGCCCGTGCATGGCGGGCGACAATCTCGAGCGCCCGCAACAAGGCTGGACGCTCGGCCCAGTCCGCGGCGACTTTAGTAGAGATGGGGAGTTCATCCCGCCAGTGGCGAGCTTTCCGGGATGCCAGTTGCGCGTGCCAATTGCGCAGTGCGTGGTCATCATCAAGATGGCTCGGCATCTTTGACCGTCCGGGCAATGTGACGGCACATTCCCGGCCAAAAATATCGATTTCGTCGATTTCGGCGCCTTGCGCTTGAAGTGCCGTTGTATAGCCTGTCCACGCCGCACGTTGCTGCCACGGCGTTGCGACGGGACTGACGGAAATACGGGCATCAAGGCGAGCAATCGCCGCTGCCGCTCGCTCAAGAACGGTGGCAAGCTTCGGGGTCCACTCAGGCTCAGAAAGATCGCGATAAGCGCTCGACATGGACAAAGAGTATCCTGAAAGGATACCTCACGTCTACCATGCCGGTGCTAGCGCAAGATGAACACGTGATAATTGCACTTATCACATAAGCGGAATTGACCCCTCTTTATAAGGGGGTCGGTACATAGAACGGACCCAGATATACGCTAAGGTTTCGCCGGGCCTTCTACGGCGCGGGTCTGGCGGAGCGGCCTGAGGGCTTTCGATGGCGCGTCGGGATCGGTCCAGAGATAATCGCCGGTGAGGTTGATGTGCTGCCAGCCGAGCGGCGAAAGGTGTTGCAGCAGGTCCGGGGAGACCGGCCGGCCGAGGTTGGCGAGATGCTTCCGGGCGGCTTGCAGGTAGGTCGTGTTCCACAGGACGATGGCACCTGCGACGAGATTGAGCGCGTTCGCCCGATGGCTCTGCGCTTGCAGCGCATGGTCGCGTATACGGCCGATCCGGTGGAAGAAGATGGCGCGTTTCAGCGCATTTTCGGCCTCGCCCTTGTTGAGTTCGCGGGTAGCGCGACGCCGCTGTTCGGGCTGCTCGATCCAGTCGAGCGTGAACAGGGTACGCTCGACGCGGCCGATCTCGCGCAATGCGAGTGCCAGGCCGTTGGCGCGGGGATAGGAGCCGAGCCGTTCGAGCATGATCGACGCGCTCACGACGCCGGTGCGGATCGATGTTCCCAGACGCAGCACGTCGTTCCAGTGCGCGGCAATCAGGGCTTCGTCTATCCCGCCCGCGACCAGCGGCGCGATATCGGGTCCGGGCTCAATGCCGTCGAACAGGTGCAGACGGCGCGCGGCGATGTTCGGGATGCGCGGCGCGAATCGAAATCCGAGCAGATGGCATAGCGCGAACACATGATCCGACACGCCCCCGCCATCGACGTGGTGCTCCTCAATATGCAGATCGGCACCGTGGTGGAGCAGCCCGTCCAACACCTGCGCGGCCTCGCTCGCGGACGCCGAGATGACGGTGGAATGGAACGGCGCGTAGCGATCCGAGACATGGCTGTAGAAGGAGACGGCAGGCTCTGCCCCCTTGTGCGGATTGACCGCGCCGGTTGCCTGGGCGCGGCGATCGAGCGGGAAGTTCTGACCGTCCGAACTGGACGAGGTGCCGGACCCGAACAGGGCGGCGAGCGGTGCGGTGTGCTGGGCATCGACCAGCCGGGCGAGAGCGCGGCCGTAGGTCTCCTCGCGCAGATGCCATGAGGCGAGCCAACCAAGCTGGCGCTGGGTCACGACATTGCAGGCTTCCGCCATGCGCGTGTGGCCCAGATTGGTCGCATCCGCGAGCACCGCCGTCAGGATCGCACGCGGTTCATCGGCGACACGGCCACTTTGCAGATGCGTGAAGCACTGGCTGAATCCGGTCCATCGATCGACTTCAGCAAGAAGGTCGGTGATGCGGATCGCGGGCAGATGGGCATAAAGCGGTGCGACCGCGGTATCGGCTTCTTCGGGCGTGATCGCCTTCAACGGCGAAATCCGCAGCCTGCCGAGGCTGAGCTGCACGTCTTCCAGCGCGTCCGTCTCCGCCTTTCGCTCGACCTCGGCCAATCGACGGGCAAGGCGGGCGCGTCGTTCCGCCAGCCAGGCACCGGCGGTATCCGGTGCCGGGATCGGCAGGGGACCGGCCGCGCGCATGGCGGCGAAGACGGGACCGGAAATGAGTTGTTGTTCGATGGCACGATAGCGCCGGCTTCCCTCGACCCACATGTCGCCGGCGCGCAGCCGGTCGCGAAGCTCCACCAGCACGCACAGTTCATAGGTCCGGCGATCAGGAAGGCCGGAGCCGATCGTCCGACGCCAGGCCTGTCGGATGAAGCCGACCGGCGCATCGGACGGCAGTTTTCGCAAACGACCGAGATGAAGGTCGCGGATGATCGCAACCGCTCGCGCGAGCGCATGGCAGGCCGGCACCGCCCCGAACGTGAACGACGCGATGAATGAGGGGCCGACCTGTCGGAGAACGGGGTAGTGGGTCGCGGCGATCGTGACGGGATCGACGGCATCGGGGCGGATCAGCTTGCGGGCTTCATCGACCTCACGGCCGAGATCGTCCCATCCGATCGCGGCCTCGACCGCAGCGGCGATGTCGCCGCCCGACACCCTGGCGGCAAGCAGGGCATCGCCGAGCCGGGCGAGCAACCGGATTTTGCCGTTGATGGTACGTCGGTCACGCTTTAGCGCCGTGTCCGCGCTGTTCTGCTCGCGCCGGAACATCTGGCCCAGCAGGCGATCGAACATCAGCACCGCATCGTCGGTGAGCGTCACTATGGTTTCAAGTATGGTCGCCACCAATGTGGCGCGACGCCGTGTCGCTTGCAGCGTCCGAACGTGCTGCGCGGTCAGCCGCGCACCCTCCTGGCACAGGCGTCGCAGGCGTTCGGGATGTACGCCTGCGGCGATATCGGGATCGATCCCGATCGCTCGAAGCAGTGTCAATCGCTCGATGATGGCGGCAAACGTCTTGCGGCCCGGCTTGCCGGGTGGTTGCCGCACCCAGGCCAGATCGCTCTGGTTCGTGCCGGCATGAGGCAAAAGAAGGGCGTCGAGCAGTTGGCGTTGCCCGGCGTCCAGTCCTCGGGTGAGATGCTCGGCAACATGGCGTTCGGCATCGAGCAACGCCTGGGCGACCATCCGCTCGACGGAACTGATGCCCGGCACAATGATGCGCCGTCGCCGGCACTCATCCAGCAGCACCCGCGCGAGCCGGGGCCCGCTGGTGGTCGTTAGCGCGATCGGCAGGAGCCATTCCTGCAATGTTGTTCGCAGCGGCCGACTGAGCGGCGTGAAACCGAACGCGTCGCGCAGCGCATCGAGCTGTTCGTACCGGGTCGGGCCGCGCGTCGCGTAGTCGGCCAGCACATCGGGTTCGACCTGCAATTGCTCGGCAACGAATGCGAGCGGGGTATCGGGAATCAGTTCCCCGGGGCGAAGCAGGCGGCCGGGATAGCGCAGCGCGCAAAGCTGGATCGCGAAACCGAGCCGGTTATGCGGCCGTCTCCGGCGCACGATGACAGCCAGATCGTCCTGGCTCAATGTCCAGTGCTGGACGAGCAGGGTTTCGTCGTCGGGAAGCGCAAGCAACGCCGCGCGTTGCTCATCCGACTGGACGGCGCGACGCGGCATCGAATTAGACTTTGGCCGGTGCGGTCCAGCCGATCCGCGACAGCGTTCCGAGCAGGGTCGAGCGCGGCACCTTGAAGGTCCGGCAGACGGACGCCTTGCTCGCCCCACCATCCAGCGCGGCGGTGATCCGCTCGAGCGTTTCGGCGTCGATCATCGGCGGGCGACCGCCCTGGCGTCCCCGGCGTTTGGCAGCGGCCAGTCCCGCCATCACCCGTTCGCGAGTCAGCGCACGCTCATATTGCGCCAATGCGCCGAACAGCGAGAACAGCAACTCGCCGTGCGGCGTGGTCGTATCCATCTGCTCGGTCAGCGACCGGAACGCGATGCCGCGCGCCTTCAGGTCGGTGACGATCGTCAGCAGGTGCGGCAGCGAGCGCCCGAGCCGGTCGAGCTTCCACACGATCAGCGTGTCGCCCGCGTTCAGATAGTCGAGGCAGGCTTTCAGGCCCGGTCGATCGTCGCGCGCGCCGGATGCCTTGTCGGTATGGAGATTCCGATGATCGACGCCGGCTGCGACTAGCGCGTCCCGCTGGAGATCGACCGTTTGGCGATCGTCAGCCGACGATACCCGCATATATCCGACGAGCATGTACGACAAACCATCAAAAGCATGTTGTCGCACACTTTATCAAAGCGACAGGGTTTGTCGATCGTTATGGGCCGAGGCGCGTGTGGTTCGGCGAAGGCCCAGGTCAGGGGTGTCGGCTATCATGTGTTTTCCGACAGTCTCAAGACGCTGCGGCAACCTATACCGGCGTCATGACCAAGATACTGGATACGAACAGGAGATCGCAGGGTTCACCTGAACCCTCATTTCTGCACCTGAACGACAGCGCTCGGCATCATCGGGTCGCCTGACGCAATGACGAGGTACCGGCGCATGTCGCCCTTCGCGTCGCTGACGATCTGGCGGAGCGGTCCGAGCGTGTTGACGATCGCGCCGCCCGCCGGATTGGTCATGAACTTTGCCAGAGGCTGGATCACGCCGCCACCATCAGCGCGGGAGGATAGCCCAAGGACATAGGGCATCTTTGGGCTGAGGCCCGCAACCGCCGCCTGCAGGATCTGGACTTGGCCTTGATCGAACAGCGTGACCTGGCTGCGGCCAGTCCCGGCGAGGGTCAGCTGGATCTTCATGCCGGCCTGTGCGAGCGGTATCAGGTTTGCACGGCCTTCGCCTACCGGCACCGCGCCGGGAACATAGGCCACGCCTTGCGGCCCCTGACCGATCGGAATCGTCGCGATGACGGTGTTGCTGGCGGTGTCGATCGCCGCAACAGCGTCGGCGTTCTCCAGCCCGACATAGATCCGCGAGCCGTCGCCCGACGGCCACAGACCGTGCGGCAGCGCGCCGACCGGGATGCTCGCGACCTGCACGAAGTCGGTGGTGCGGAACACCTTCACGACATTCTCGGTGCCGACCGTCACATAGGCGAACTGGCCGGCCTTGGTGCGGGCGATGTTGACGTGGTTAGTGATCGCGCCGGTGTCGAACGTCTTCAGCACTGCGAAGGGTGGCTTGGCGTCGAACACCATGACCTTGCCGACGTCCTTGAGCGTCAACCAGACCTGCTTGCCGTCGGGCGTCGCGGCGATGTCGGGGCAGAACGGGCTCGCCTGCTTGACGCGACCGACGATCTTCTTCGAGGCGGTGTCGATCACCACGGTCTCGGGTGTGAAGCTCGAACAGACGTAACCGTATTTTCCGTTCGGCGAGAAAATCGTCATGCCGGGGCCGTTGGGGACGGGGATGCGCGTGGTCGGCGCGAAGGTCTTGCCGTCGAGCACCTGGATATAATCCTCGCCGCGCACCGCGACCCAGACTTCGCGACCGTCGGGGCGGAAAAACGCCTCATGCGGCGAGCGCCCGACATAGGTCGTGTGCTTCACGGCATTGGTCGCGGTATCGATGAACGTCACCGAGTTCGAACCGATCGAGATCGCCGCCAGCGTCTTACGATCGGGCGAGAACCCCATGCCGTGGACAAGCAGCTGCCCCTTGTAGAGCGGGCTGAGGTTGGCGGGGGTCTGGTCGCCGAGCTTGATGACGCCGAGCAGCGTGTTGGTTGATGGGTCGATCACCGACACGGTGTTGGAGAACTGGTCCGACGTGTAGAACCGGTCCTGCGCGCTGACAGGGATGTCGGGGGTCGCATTGGGCACTTGCTGGGCAAACGCAGGGCCTGAAAAGCACAAGGCGGCGCAGGCGGTTAGGGTGAAACGCTTCATGGACGGTCTCCGTGATGGGGGTGACCGGTCGCGGTCGGTTCGGTGTGACGTGGCAACGCGCCGCCTTCGGATAGGATGCCCTGCATCACCGCGATTTCCTGACGCTGTTCGACGATGATTCCCTGCGCAAGCCGGCGCAGGCGTTCGTCTTTGCCATAGCGCAGTTCGATTTCGGCCATGTCGATCGCGCCTTGATGATGCGGGATCATCATCCTTGCGAAGTCGCGATCGGGATCGTTTGAATAGCCGGTCATCATCGCGCCGTGCATCCGCGTCATCGCCGCATCCATCGCGGACGCGAAGCCGTCCGTTTGCGCTATAGCAGCGGTCGATACGGACAAGCCTATCGCCATCAGCAAGGTCATGCGTGATCTCATCGTCCTGTCCCTAGTTTTCCTGTTTACGACACGCGAGCGATGATGCCGATGATCGTTGCTAGCACGGCCATGCAGGCCGGGAGAAAGAGCATCTGTATAGCCGCTTCGCGCCCTGTGATCGTGCCCGTCAGAATATCGACCGGGCCCTTGATGAACTCCGGGAACGAGCGGAGATGTTCGCCGGGGGCGGGAGTATCGCTGAGTACGATGCCGCCAGCAATCAGACCGAAATACAGGATCATGAAGACCGACACGACCGTCAGGACGAGCGCCGTAGCTGCATCACGTGCGAAGAAGGTCCAGAAAGTCAGCAACATTACTGCATACACGCCGACGAGCAAGCCCAACGTGGCAGGATGGACGCCGCGCGATGCGATGCCTGGAGCGGTTCTTTCCAGGTCGTCATAATTGCCTGCATCCGGCACGATTGCGAGATGTCGACGCACAGGCGTAGGAGCAACGAGTGTCTCGGTAGCGAGATCGTAGATCGGCTGTGTTGCCATGAGGAAGTCTCCGCGCGTCTCGATGAATGCCGAGCGTGACAGGATAGATGATTGCGGCGGGGCGGTCGGTCCAACGCATAACCACGGTCATTCCGATCATCTAACAAGAACGGTAGACAATCTATGATCGCGTTTTCGTATTGAAACCATCGCGACCATGCGTTGGACGCAGGGGACATATCGGTCGATCTAGCGGCATCGGACTGGCACGATCACCCGCCGGATCCGCGATAAGGATCAAACGATGAAAGCCACGATCGTTCTGGTTGCCGCGATGTTGGCCTCCGTAGCGCCAGTCCCGGCGATCGCTCAGGCCTATTGGGCTGCACCTGCGGCGGACGACTTTCCCTACGATATCAAGGCGGTTCAGGCACCGTGGTCGAAGGCTGATATCGACCTCAGCCATCATGACCGGATCTATGTGTCTGACCCGACATCGACGAAGATCGTTGTCATCGATCCTGCAGCGGGCAACGAACTGGGACGCATAGACCTCGCCAAAAGCGCGATAGCTGAGCCCAGCTTTTCCAGCCCCAAAGTCCAGCATCTGGCTGCAACGCGTGACGGGCGGACCCTGGCGGTATCGGCATTAGCGCAGCACAGTGTGACGCTCGTAGATCTGGCCACGAACACGGAACGAGGCCGGACCGTGTTCCAGACGCCGCCTACCGCCGTCGCGTTTACGCCCAATGGGCACGAACTCTGGGTTTCGCTCGGCGATGAACATGCCATCGCGGTCGTGGATCCTAAGACCGCGCGGGAGATCACCCGCGTACCAGCAAGTGGCGGAGCGGGCGCGACCATCCTGTCGCCAAACGGACGCTATGCCTTTGTATCGCTTACTGAAAGGCCGTCCATCCTGGTTGTCGACGTCGAGCATCGGCGCGTCGTCGGATACGTTGCCAGCAACGGTGCAGGTGCGGGAGCAATCGCGGTCTCGCCAGATGGCAAACAGATCTGGGCGACACGCCACGAGAGCGGCACGACCACGGTCTTTGCTGCCAAACCACCGTTTGCGGTACGCGAAGTGCTAAAGACCGGTCCCGCAACAGGCGCGGTCAACTTCGCCCAGCGCGCGGACGATTCCTTTGCCTATGTCAGCGTTGGCGGCGATCAACCTGCAATCAAGGTCTATAGAACCGACAGCCTGGAGGCTGTGGCAACCATCCCGCTACAAGCGGCTCCGAGTGCGGTTTGGCCGTCGGGCGATGGTACGAGGATCTATGCCAGCCTGGCCGGAACCAACAAGGTCGCTGGGATCGACACGCTGACGTACACCACCGTGTCTACGACCCCGATCAGTACGGATGTGCAAAGCCTGATCTACGTTCCTGGTGCCGTAAGATCAGGAAAAGGTCTCGCCAATCTGGTGCCCTCCGGGCGCGATGCGGCGCTTGCCCTCGCGGCGCGTTGATCGGTCTCACACCGTCTGTAATCTTCCAACGAAAGCCCTTTCCAAAATGACCAAGCCCCCCGTCAGGATCGCGATCAGCGGTGCCGCAGGACAAATTTGCTATTCGCTGCTCTTCCGGGTCGCGCAGGGTGACGTGTTCGGACCGGACCAGCCCGTTATCCTTCAACTGCTCGACGTGCCGCAGGCGATGGACGCCGTACGCGGCGTGGTCATGGAACTGGAGGATTGCGCGTTCCCGCTGCTGGCAGATGTGATCATTACTGATGATCCGATGGTGGCTTTCAAGGACATCGATGCGGCCATGCTGGTTGGGTCTCGTCCCCGCTCGAAGGGCATGGAGCGCCGTGATTTGCTCGCTGCCAACGCAGCGATCTTCAAGATGCAGGGCGCAGCATTGGACGCAGTGGCCAAACGCGACGCCAAGATCCTGGTCGTCGGCAATCCCGCCAACACAAATGCCTGGATCCTTGCGCAAAGCGCGCCGGGTTTTCCTGCCGAAAACATCACGTCGATGATCCGCCTCGATCACAATCGTGCGCAGGGACAGCTTGCGGCCAAAGCGGGTGTCGGTGTCGATGCGATTACGAAGCTCGTCGTCTGGGGAAACCATTCGCCGACGATGTTTGCCGACTGGGGAAATGCCGAACTCGATGGCCAAAAGCTCGCCGACCGAATCGGAGACGAGGCCTGGTACCGCGAGACCCTGATCCCCACCGTTGCGCAGCGCGGAACCGCGATCATCGAAGCACGGGGTGCGTCCTCGGCCGCGTCGGCAGCAAATGCGGCGATCGACCATCTGCGCGATTGGGTGCACGGCGCAGGCGACAATTGGGTGTCGATGGGCGTGGTGTCAGACGGCTCCTACGGTATCCCGCAAGGGCTGGTGTGCGGCGTGCCGGTGCACTGCAAAAGCGGTGGGTATGCGCGCATCGAAGGACTGATCCTCGATCCATTCCAGCGAACGATGCTCGATCGCACGATTGCCGAACTGGTCGATGAACGTGAGGCGGTTATCGACATTCTGAAATAAAAGATCGGTATATCTGATTGGAATGACCGTAATCTTTAGTTGGTGCGATTGATCTCCTTTCCCTATCATTGGGGCAAGGAGATCGGGCATGACCCTGGAACAACTCAGGATTTTCGTCGGTGTCGCTGAGCGCGAGCACATGACGCGCGCTGCCGAAGCGCTCAATGTGACGCAGTCAGCCGCAAGCGCTGCCATCGCCGCGCTGGAAGCCCGGCATGGCGTGCCGCTATTCCACCGGGTCGGCCGCGGGATCGAACTGTCCGAAGCGGGCCGCATGTTTCTGGTCGACGCGCGCGCCGTCCTTGGCCGTGCGGCTAGCGCGGAACTTGCACTGGCCGAATATGCCGGGCTGGAGCGCGGCACACTGCGGCTGGTCGCAAGCCAGACGATCGCGGGCTATTGGCTGCCCCGCCAGCTAGCGGCGTTCCATGTGCGCTACCCCGCGATCACGATCGAACTGGCGATCGACAACACCGAAGGGGCCGCGGCGCGCGTGCTCGACGGCGCAGTCGAGCTCGGCTTCGTCGAAGGTGTGATCGACGAGCCCGCGCTCGCGCATTGGACGGTCGCGAACGACCGCATGGTGCTGGTTAGCAACCGCGCTGCCGACACGATCGACGAGGACTGGATCCGCGCCGCGCGCTGGATCGTCCGCGAGCAGGGATCGGGCACGCGCTCGTCGTTCGAGGAGGTGTTGCGCCAGCGCGGCGTCGATCCGTCGGACCTCACCACCGCGCTGACCCTGCCGTCGAACGAGGCGGTGCGTAGCGCGGTCGAGGCTGGCGCAGGCGTCGCGGTCCTGTCGCAGCATGTCGTCGCACCTGCAATCGCCGCCGGAACGTTGCACGATCTACCGCTCGGTCTGCCGCGGCGTCCGTTCTACGCGCTGCGGCACAAGGAGCGCTATCGTACCCGGGCGGCCGATGCGCTGACCGATCTGATCAAGGAGACTGGGAAGTGACCGCCGATCTGAAACCCGTTCTCGATGGTCTGAAGCCGCTCAGCCGGCTTGATTCTCCGCGCGAGATGATCCGCCAGTTCACCCCCAACTGGTTCGCCGCTACGATGGGCACGGGCATCCTCGCGCTGGCCTTGCCGCAGGTGCCGGGCGTCGGCGCATCGCTGCACCCGGTCGGCGAGGCGCTGTGGTATTTCAACATCGCGCTCTTCACGCTGTTCGCCGGGCTCTACACCGCGCGCTGGACGATGTTCGGGCACGAGGCGCGTCGAATCTTCGGGCACAATACCGTGTCGATGTTCATCGGCACGATCCCGATGGGCCTCGCGACGATCATCAACGGGTTCCTGGCGTTCGGCCTGCCGCGGTTCGGCGCGGGCGTGATCCCGATCGCCGAGACATTGTGGTGGATCGACGTCGCGATGTCGCTCGCCTGCGGTGTAGCGATCCCCTACCTCATGTTTACCCGGCACGAACATTCGCTCGACGGCATGACCGCGGTGTGGCTGCTGCCGGTGGTCGCGGCCGAGGTCGCAGGTGCGAGCGGAGGCCTGCTCGCACCGCATCTGGCGAACGCGCATCATCAGTTCGTGGTGCTGGCGACCTCCTATGTCCTGTGGGCCTATTCGGTGCCGGTCGCGTTCGGCATTCTCGCGATCCTGATCCTGCGGATGGCTCTCCACAAACTGCCGCACGAGAGCATGGCCGCCTCGAGCTGGCTTGCGCTCGGCCCGATCGGCACCGGCGCGCTCGGCATGCTGGTGCTCGGCAGCGACGCGCCCGCGATCCTCGCCGCCAACGGCCTCGGCCAGATCGGCGCGGTAGCGCAAGGAATCGGCACGATCGCCGGGCTGTTGCTCTGGGGCTTCGGCCTGTGGTGGCTGGCGCTCGCGACGCTGATCACGATCCGCTACTGGCGCGCGGGCGTTCCGTTCAACCTCGGGTGGTGGGGCTACACCTTTCCGCTCGGGGTCTACACGGTCGCCACCTTCAAGCTCGGCACGACGCTCCAGCTCGGCTTTTTCGGGATCGTCGGCACCGTCCTCACCATCGCGCTCGCAGCGATGTGGCTGCTGGTCGGCGCCAAGACGGTCGCAGGCGGCTGGCGCGGAAACCTGTTCGTGTCGCCCTGCATCGCCCAAGCCAATTGATGGGCCGAACTGATCGTCCTGCCGGATCGAACCGGCGCATCCGATCGACCCGTACCGGGCAGACCGTCGGACGGATCGCGCATACAGATCATGAGATAACGGGAGAATGCTGGTGGACAGCCTGGATATGAAACTGGCGCAGGCGACGAACCGCCGTCGCTTTCTCGCAGAGGCTGCGATCGGCAGCGGCGCGCTGATCGCCGCACCCGCGCTGGCGCAGAGCATGGTCGATCTGCACCTGCCGGGCGGTCCGTCGGAACGGCCGATGACCAGTGCGTTCCCCGGCAAGGGCAACATGATCCTCCAGCGGATCCATCCGCCGCTGCTGGAAACGCCGATGAGCGTGTTCAATGGCGACGTCTTCACCCCCAACGACCAGTTCTTCGTCCGCTGGCACTGGGCTGACATTCCGACCGCGATCGATGTCGAGGCGTTCCGGATCAAGGTGCACGGCGCGGTCACGCGGCCGCTGTCGATCTCGCTCGCGCAACTGCTGAAGCTGCCGCGCGTCGAACTGGCGGCAATCAACCAATGCTCGGGCAATTCGCGTGCGCTGTTCCAGCCGCCCGTTGCCGGTGCGCAGTGGCGTCACGGGGCGATGGGCAACGCCAAATGGCTCGGCGTGCGCCTGCGTGACGTGCTCGACATCGCCGGCGTGAAGCCGGGTGCGGTTGCAGTGCGGTTCGGTGCGCTCGACCAGCCGGTGGTCGCGGGCGGACCGGATTTCGCCAAGTCGCTGTCGATCGACCATGCGCGCGACGGCGAAGTGATGCTGGCGTTCGGAATGAACGGCGAGCAGATGCCGCTCCTCAACGGCTTCCCGGTCCGGCTGATCGTACCCGGCTGGTATTCGACATATTGGGTCAAGATGCTGAACGACATCGAGGTGCTCGCCGCACCCGACGAGAGTTACTGGATGGCCAAGGCGTACAAGGTCCCTGACACGCCCGGCGCAAACGTGCGGCCTGGCCAGAAGGATTTCCCGGCCGTCCCGATCAACAAGATGATCCCGCGCAGTTGGGTCACGAGCCTCGACGAAGGGCAGGCGATCGCGTTCGACCGGTCGATCCCGCTGGGCGGCATTGCGATGGGGGGCGACTGCGGCGTCGCCAAGGTCGATGTGTCGACCGACAACGGCAAGACCTGGTACAAGACGACGCTCGGCCCCGATCACGGCAAATACAGTTTCCGCCGCTGGGACGCGCAGGTGCCGCTCACGCATGCGGGTCCGACCAGACTGATGTCGCGCTGCTGGAACACCGCCGGCATCGCGCAGCCGATGACGCCGATCTGGAACCCGGGCGGGTTCATGCGCGGCAACATCGAAACCACCAACATCGTCGTCGGCTGAGGAGCGCTCCCCCATGAAAACGCCTTCCATCGGCACGCTGTCGTTCGGGTTCGTCGGCGCGACCGTCGTTCTTCTGCTCGCGATTGGTGCCCCGAACAGCCGCGTCGCCCCGCCGCCTGCCGCCCCGACCGCACCACCGCCGCCAAGCGTCTCGGCGCGCGGCTTCTCGCTGGTGTCCACTACGGTCGATTTCCCGACCGACGAAGGCCAATATCCCGCCGGCCCGCATGCCGACGTCATCAACGCCAACTGCACCTCGTGTCATTCGGCGAGCATGGCGCTGAACCAGCCGCCACTCTCTTCCGATCAGTGGACCGCGGAGGTCACCAAGATGCGCGAGGTCTACAAGGCTCCCGTTGCACAGGCTGACGTGCCGGCGATCGTTGCTTATCTGACCGCCATGAGCGCAAAGCAGCCGGGCGCCGCGAAGGGCAAGGCGCAAGACCCCGATCCGAAGGCTGCGCCCGACGTATCGGGGGGATCAGGCTAGGCCCATCAACTCACGGCACGCGGTTCTGCGCGCGAAGTGCTGTGCAGCGTGTACGTGTCTCGCGCAGTGTTGCATTGGGGGCAAGGCCGTTCGCGGGCACCTTGGGTATCGCAACGCGCTGCGACAGGTAGATGCCGTTGTGGCCCGAGCAGAGATAGGCCACGAAACAGGCGACGGCGATCGGCACCGCATAGCCGGCGCCGAACAGTTCGATTCCCATGAAGGTGCAGGCGAGCGGGGTATTGGCGGCCCCGGCAAAGACCGCGACAAAGCCGATCGCGGCGAACAGGCCCGTCGGCACGCCCAAGAAAGGCGCCAGCGCGTTACCGAGCGCTGCGCCGATGAAGAACAACGGCGTGACTTCACCGCCTTTGAAACCCGCGCCGAGCGTAACGACGGTAAACAGGAGCTTGATCGCCCAACTCCACGGATGCGTGTCCGGTCCGAAGAAGCTGGCGATGGTAAGGCTGTCGGGCCTCGCTGCCAGGACACCCAGGCCCAGATAGTCGCGCGTGCCGAACAAGAAGACGAGCGCGATAACGAAGACCCCGCCGATCACTGGACGTAGCGGACCATAGGGAACAATCCGCTTGAGCCATCCCCCGACCAGGTGGTTGGCTTCGGCGAAGGCCAGACCAACCAGTCCGAATATGATCCCCGCAACACCTGCCTCCGTCACGAGCAGCGCATCGACCGGTATCGACGCGCCGATCGGGTAGACACCGTGATGGATACCCCAGGCGAGGCACGTCCAATCTCCGACCAGCGCCGCAACGAGGCAAGGCACTAGCGCGGAGTATTCGACGCGGCCGATCGCCAGCACTTCGAGCGCGAAGACCGCGCCTGCGATCGGCGTGCCGAAGACCGCGCCGAACCCGGCTGCGATACCCGTCATCAACAGGATGCGCGTGCCGCCCGCATCGAGGCGGAGCGCGCGGCCGAAACCGCTGGCAAGGCTTCCGCCCAATTGGACGGCGGTGCCCTCACGTCCGGCCGAGCCACCGAAAAGATGCGTCACCACTGTGCCGAAGAAGATGAGCGGCGCCATCCGCAGAGGCACCCCGCCACCAGGCTCGTGGATCTGCTCCACGATCAGGTTGTTGCCGCCCTCCACCGAGCGCCCGGTGAGATGGTAGAGCAATCCGACCACGAACCCGCCCACCGGCAGCAGATAGAGCAGCCAGGGCGATGCGAACCGCAGTCGCGTAACGGTATCGAGGCTCAACAGGAACGCCGCACATAGCGTCCCGACGAGTGCCGCCATGGGCAGCAGGATCAGCGCCCAGCGCAGGACAGAGATCGCATGGTCGTGACGATCGCGCACGAATGCCGCAACGTTCAGCGTGTCGACCAGATTGCGAAAGGTAGCGCGCACAATTCCTCCTTGCTGCCTGACGGCGCCAAGTAGGAATCATCAGCTCATGTCAGAGCGGTTCGGCCAAATTGCCCGGCAGAAATCCATTGCCGAGGTCGATCTATGAGACGTTGGCCCCAACCGTCAATGGGCATGTTGGTCGGGCAAATGCTCGGACCTGTCAGTCGCCAGGGTCTATCTGAGCCCGTTATATGGACCGACCCGGGTACGCTACATGCGGGACCGATCGGTTTCGACCCGCGCGTCGTTTTCGGGCTGCGTCACAAGGGGCGATACCGCACGAAAGCCGCCGATGCGCTGCCGGGTCTGATCGGCCCGTAGCGTGGTTAGCGCTGCTGCGCTACGAGCGCGCCGTCCAGATGCCGACGAGCGCGGCCAGCGACACGAGCATAAGAAACCCGTTCATTACCAGGAGCAACGCCGCTGGCAGGCGCTTGATGTCGGGTCGTGGCGGCGGGGCGCCGGCACCCATCTCGCGCCACACCGCGGCGACAAAGCAAAAGGCGCTGAACAGGATCAGCATGGTCCCGGTCGCCGTCGCCAGCCACGGGAACACGACGTCCTTGAGCAGCGCGCGCGCGCCGATCCCGGAAGCGAGCGCCGCCAGTCCGGTACGCACCCAGGCGGCATAGGTGCGTTCACCGGCGAGGATTGTGCGGTCTGCGGCAAGCTCCGTGCGACGATCAGCGCTGTCCACCTGCTGGACTGCGCTGTCCTTCAGCGTGCTCGCGCTCTCCGCCAGCTTCGCATGGGCCCGATCGGCGTCGTGCGGCGCGTCCATCAGCCGGCGGTGACGGTGATGCGATGCCAAGCCGTCGAGAGATAGCCGGCGAAGTTCCAGATCGCTTCGGGCCGTTCGGGCTGCATCTGCCCGGCACCGTCGACGGCGCGCACGACCAGGACGTGGAGCCCGGGCGAGAGATCGACCGTGACGTGCCACTGCGTCCAGCTCCAGGGTGAATCCGGTTGGCTGGTCAGTTCCGCCTGCAGCCAGTCGGTGCCGTCATTGACGGAGACCTCGACGCGCGAGACCGCTCGGCCGAAGGCGACCGCATAGCCCGCGATTTCGCATGCGCCGGCGCCGATATGCGCGCCGTCCACGGGGGCGCAGATCGCAGCGTTGAGCGGCATCTCCTCGATCGTCAGGCCCCGGTCCCAATCCGCGTCCTCCTTCGCTACCGACGCCGGAAAGAGCTTGTAGTCCTTGGCCTGGATCGGCGCATCGGACGGGCGATCGCGCACCTCGATGCGCGTCAGCCACTTGGCGCTACGAACGCCCGCATAGCCCGGCACGACGAGCCGCAGCGGTGCGCCATGTTCGGGGGCCAGCACCTCGCCGTTCATGCCCCAGGCGATGAGCACGTCCGGCTCTAGCGCCTTGGCGATCGAGATCGAGGCACCGAACGGCGCCGTCTCACCATCGACATCCACGTCGTCGGCCCCCGTAGTGCCGACGAACGACGCGCCATCTTGGATGCCGGCCGCGGCGAGTACGTCGCACAGTGCGACGCCGGTCCAAGCCGCATTGCCGATCGCGCCCACGTCCCAGGGATCGCCCGAAGTCTTTTCCACGTCTTGAAGATGTGCCCGACGATTGCCGGCGCACTGCATGGTCGCGGTCACTGTCCGGGTCGCAAATGCCGTTTGAAGTTCGGCGACCGTGTAGGAGCGCGGGCGGTCGACCAAGCCGTCCAGCGCTATACGATGATCGTCGGCCAGCTCCGGCGTAGGTCCGTGACTGCGGATGTAGAAATTCGCCTGCGGCGTCAGGAAGGACGTGATCAGTTTATCCGGAGGCGTTTCCGCATTGAGCGGCTCCGGACAGCGGAGGATTAGATTCTGTTCGGCGCGATCGGATGTGGTCATGCAAGCGGCCTACCATGATGAAATCAATAGCGAAATTGATCGTTTGGCTGGACGATGTCACCCAGACTCTTTCGATAGCCTATCCCTTTCTAGACGGGGGGAGCGATCGCCATGCCGTCGCGCAAGAGGCGCCGAGTGCAAGACAGCCTTTCCCGTAGATCGACTCAATGTGGCTGAGCTTGCTACGACGGCTTTGTCCCAAAAGTCGTCGCTAGGCACCAGGGATGACGGAAAACCCTATCGCCATCGCAGATGCGCGACAAACGGGTGTTTTCGGACACTCAAGCAGACCTGTCGGCGCTTAGCGTATATCTGGGTCCGTTCTATGTACCGACCCCTATAAGGTGCGTTACAAGCTCCGCCGAGGAGCGTGGCGCGTGATGGGCATCGAAACCGCCTTGGAAGGGCAAGAAACCGCTGTAGCGCAGTCGGAGGCGGCCCTGCCGGCCATTGCGGCGCAGAGTGACCTCGCCTGGTCGATTGTGCAGATGCGCGCCGGCGAGCGCATAGTCATCAACGAGGCGCTCATCGCCGCCTACCAGCGTTCGTCGTCGCCCCACAGCATCCGAGCGTTGAAATTGGACGTCGAAGCGTTCGATGCCTGGTGCCGGCGTATGAACCGGATCGCGCTGCCGGCGGCGGCCGAGACCGTTGCCGATTATCTCGATGCGCGGGCAGGGAAGGGGAGCAAGCCTGCCTCGCTCGGTCGCTACAAGGCGTCGATCGCCAAGATCCACCAGCTACTCGACCTCAAGGATCCGACGTCAGCACCCCTGGTGAAGCTTCGGCTCGCAGCGGTGCGACGGGAGAAGGGCACAGCGCAGAAGCAGGCGCGACCTTTGCGGTTTAAGGGCCCCGTGCGCGACGTCGAGCGCGACAAGGCGCGCGGGCTCAATATCCGCGCGCTGCTCGAGAGCTGCGGCGATGATCTGCCGGGGCTGCGCGATCGGGCGCTGCTGTCGGCCGCCTATGACACCGGGCTGCGCGCCTCCGAGCTGGTGGCGGTCGCGGTCGAGCATATCGAGGAAGCGATCGATCCCGAAGCGCGTCTGCTACAGATCCTGCGTAGCAAAGGCGATCAGGACGGGGAGGGGGCGACCGCCTACCTCAGTCCGCGCACGGTCGCGGCGATCGCGGCCTGGACCGAAGCGGCAGAGATCACGTCGGGGCCGCTGTTCCGGCGGGTGCAGGTGCGGCGCTACAAAGCCCGCGCTGCGGTGCGCGGTCGGCCGATCGACAGCATCTCCGGACGGGAGACGTGGGATCTGCGCAAGACGCTCTCCAAGCCGGCGGTGAAGGCGCGCGTCGAATATGACATCGGTGCCGTTGCGCTGCATCCGGGATCGATCGGGCCGATCTTCCGGTCCATCATCCAGCGAGCGTTCGATCGCGGTGCTTTGCCCGATCTTACGGCCGAAGATCTGGCCCGCTTGCTCAAGGGGATCAGCGCGCACTCTACGCGGATCGGGCTCAATCAGGACCTGTTCGCGAGTGGCGAGGATTTGGCGGGAATAATGGACGCTTTGCGGTGGAAATCGCCACGGATGCCGCTCGCCTATAATCGTAACCTCGCCGCGGAACATGGCGCGGCGGGGCGCCTCATGGCGAAGATCGTATAGATGGTGTGATGCGATCGAGAGATCGGAAGTGCGGCATGCTACGCAAGCGATACGCTGATTTCCAGTTCGCGTTGCCAAGTCCCGATCGTCAGCGCTTCATGCCCGTTGAAGAAGGTTTCGAAGCGAAAGCTGTGGCGGCCACCATTGAGATCGCGCAGCGCAACTTCACTCTCGCCCAGGGGGCCCGCGCGCTGCGCTCCTGCATAGCCTGCCGAGATCGCGAAAAGCTCGACTTCAGAAAAGCCGCCGAATCTCTGCCGGAACAGGGGAGACTGGATGCAATAGCGGCAGGGGTTTGCGGCATCGAACGATGCTTTCCGGCGGGCCGGATGCGGATGCGCGCTAACTAGCGCCACCAGCGGTCGGTCGCGATGCGCCTGTTCGATTAGCCGCCACATTGTTGAAGTGATCGTGTTGCCAAAGCGACCACTCAACCGCTTGACGAAGTTGATGGTCGGCTCCTCGGACGCTGCTTCGGTCAAAAACTGATCGGAGAGAAACAAGAGTTGGCCCGCCGCGTAATTGGCCTCCGCCTCCATGATTTCATGGCAAGCCGGGGTCAAAGTTTGCTCGGTGTCGCCCAACATCATGCCTTCGTGCCACGGGATGATGTCGTGACCAACCTCATGGGCTTCATTCCAGCGGTGCTTGAGGATCGGCAGATCTTTATCGAGCAGGATGCGCTTCTGATCGGGAAGATAGAGCGCCTTCAAACTGAGCTCACGTACCGCATCACGAAGCAGGGTAGGTCGCTTCAGTACCTGAATTCCGGCGACCTTCAGCTTTGAGAAGACCTCCCGCAGCAAGCCATCGTCGGTAGTGCTGTAATAACCGCGATCGAGCTTCAACAGCTCGCGGACCATTCTCAGATCAAGCGGCGGCGCAGGATTTCCCAGGCCACGCAGCACTTTGGCGACCTGGTCATCGATATCCCGAACGGTGCGTGAATCGAGGCTAACATTCTTCACGTCGGACGCGGGTGCTCCTGTTTGCTTAACACTGCGACAAATGCTTCGAGCGCCGCACTCTCCTCACGCGACAACCTCTGTACCGCCTCGGACCGTGCGGCGAACCGCACGGCTTCATCGCTTAATCCCTGATCGTTCGCAACGGTTAGACCGGCAAGCTGCATAAGCCGGGGTTGAGGCACCTTGAATATTTGAGCCAGCTTAAAGACCGTCCGCGGAGGCGGCACATAATGCAGATCATCTTCAATAACGAGAAGCTCTCTTGCGTCCAAATCGGAGGCGTCTGCGAACTGCTCGATCGAAAGGCCTTGGCGCCGCCGCATCATGTTGACGAACTTGCCGAAAGCAATCCTATTTTCCTCGGGTACCACTGCGGCGGCAGATCGTTCGTCCGGCACGGGGTCGAAGGCCAAAGGACCGGCACCAGGCACAGTTTCACCCTCGCAGCGAGCACGTGCGAGCCACCATTCCTTGCTTCGCTCCAGTTTCATTTTCGTCACTCCTTCTCGAGGAACGCCCGGGCCCGCTCCGCGGTAATCTCGAAATAGCGTAAGTTCTGAACAGTCGAATCTGGGCCAAGATCCGAAAAACCACATTTGCGATAGAAGTCATCGGCGCGCGGCAGCGAATGCAGTCCAACGCGACCGTGAAAACCCTCGCCTTCGCTGAGCGCGACAGCCGCCACCAGCAAAGCGCTTCCCACGCCGCCATAGCGGGGAGGGTCGAAGCCAAGGTCGCGCCTGTTCCAAGGCGCGACCTCCAGATAATCGACATAAACGATTGGTTTGCCGACCTGGGATGACTCACGTCCGTGTCCCGTCAGATCGACACGGCTCAGCCCCTGGGTTTCACCGCCCAACACGACAGAAAACCCTTGATACGCAAGGAGTCCGGCGACGGCGGCCATTTTGCCCTGCCAGTCCCAGTGCCAGTTCTCGGGGAAGTCCTTAAAACCGCTCGCCTGGTAGCGTTGTTTGAGTACGTCGATCAAAGCTGGCTGCCATAGCAATTTCCAATCGGCGAGCTGCTGAGGCTCGATCGCATCACGCAACTCGGCCTCCACCGAATCGTCGGTGCCGCCGATCGTCAAATAGATAGTCGATATATCGACCATCAGACCAGCATCAGCTCAGCTTTCTCACGCGTGACGTCATTCTCGAAAACGAGCTTATCGCCCTTTTCCACGCGCACGTCGATGGCCTGATATAAGCGTAGCGCCTGTCGAAGCACGGCCGTCTTCGACAGATCCTTTCGTTCCGATAGATCATCAAGGACGCGCATTTCGGCGTCAGTGAGATTGAGCGTCATCGTTCGCTTGATCACCACCATATCCTCCAACCGCCTGCATTCCATATAGATAAAGCTCCATAGCCTGTCAACGATTAACAGCTAATTTAGATGCATTGCATAGCCAAAAACTAGCTGCTACATACGCTGAAACTGGCCAATGAGTCGTGGCCGTAAGGAGAATTTTGTGTCCCGCGAGCATGTGAACCACCGTGAGATCGCCGCGTTCGCGCAGGACAAGGTCAATTTGCCGAAGGACAAAGCTGATGAATATCGCGCGCAAGCCCGGCGGTTGCGCGAGCGCCTTGAAAGCTATGTCAGCGATCATCCTGATTTCACCCTCAAGCGCATGCAGCTTTCGGGTAGCCTCGCAAAGGGGACGGCCCTGCGGTCGCTCAACGACATCGACGTCGCATGTTACATCTCGGGCGCCGACGCGCCGCACAAGGTATCCGAACTACTCTCCTACCTCGCTGAGCGGCTTCGCAAAGCTTTTCCGAACTTCACGGCCGATCAGGTGACACCGCAAACCTACAGCGTCACTGTCTCCTTCCGTGGCTCCGGTCTCGATGTCGACATCGTACCCATCCTCTATGACGGTGACCCCAGCTGGTATGGCAACCTTGTCAGCCAGGACGACGGCTCATTCCTCAAAACTAGCATTCCGCTCCATCTCGACTTCTGCTCGAAGCGCAAAAAGGCGCAGGAGAAGCATTTCTCGCAGGTTGTCCGCCTCATCAAATTTTGGGCGCGCCGGATGAAGGCTGAACAGGATGGCTTCCGGTTCAAATCGTTCATGATCGAACTGATTATGGCCAAGCTGTGTGATCAGGGGCTCGACCTTTCGGATTATCCCGACGCGCTCCAGCATTTCTTCACCTACATCGCCACCAGCGGTCTGCGCGAAAAAATCAGCTTCACCGACTATTACCCGGCGTCGAAGCTCGGCAGCTTCAGCGAGCCGATGCAGATCATTGATCCGGTCAACGAGATCAACAATGTGAGCCGACTCTATACGTCCGCGAACATCGCGGCGATCGTCGAAGCGGCGCTCGAAGCGGGCGACGCTATCGACTCCGCGCTCTACGCGCCGACCAAACAGGAAACCCTCTATTATTGGCAGAAGGTCTTCGGTCCTTCATTTCAGGTGTAACGCCCATGGCTTCCAGCTATACGATCAGCGCGACTGAGAGCTTCACCGTTACCCATGCCCGGCATATGGCAGCGAAGGTGGCGGCCGACCTGAAGCGGATGCAGCGCCTTTACGGTTCGCCGAGCGACAGTGATATTCTCACCTATGAGGCGGAAGTGGTCGCGCTGATGAAAGCCGGCTATCTCGGAACCGTCAGCTACGGCTTCCATCGCAACGGTAGCTGGATTGAGCCGACCTTAATCTACACCGACAAAGATCTGATGGGTGGATCCGCGCTTGATGACGATCCCGGCAAGATCAAACCGGGCAAGGACGTCTCCGGCGCCAGCTTCTACAGCTATCTCACTTATACCGCCGCATGGGATGCGCTCACCGCAGATAAGCGCGACGCCTTCAAGAAATCGCTGCCCCTCTATCGTGGCGGGGCCGCGCAACCGGCAATCAGCGGCTATCTCGAAGCGGATCGTACATATTCCGCTGGCGGACGGTCACTCGGCAGGTCCACCGTGAGGAGCTATTGATGACTGATAAGCCCAATTTTGATCAGCTGTTCGAACGGCGAATCACCTATCCCGATTTCGATCCGCAAGCCCGGCTGGCGCGGCTTGTCGGCCTTGACGCGCAGAAGACAAGGTTGACCAAGATCCTTGGTCTGTTGGTCAACCCGGCCGGGCTCGAAAGCTGGGCGGCAAAAAATCATCCCGGTGCCGAGCAATTGCTCGACACCGTCTTGAGACGGCCGCCGTTGATCGTGCTCGCCGGTGACGTCGGTTCCGGCAAAACCGAACTCGCTGAGACGATTGGCGACGCTGTCGCGCGCCAGGAGGGCATCGACATCACTCTGCTCCCGCTGAGCCTTGCTGCGCGAGGTCAAGGACGGGTCGGCGAGATGACCCAGCTGGTGGCCGCAGCCTTCGATTATACCGTCTCTGAGGCAAGCAAGCTTAAATCAGCCACAGGCCGATCTCGCGGAGCTGTTATCCTGCTGGTCGATGAAGCGGACGCCCTCGCCCAATCCCGGGAATCCACCCAGATGCACCATGAGGACCGCGCTGGCGTAAACGCGTTCATTCGCGGGATCGACCGAATTGCGAACGGCAAGCTTCCGGCGGCAGTGATCATGTGCACCAATCGATTGAACGCTCTCGACCCCGCCATCCGTCGGCGTGCAGCGGACATCTTAGAATTCGCGCGGCCCAACGATGATCAGCGCCGGCATATTCTGACCTCGAGATTGCAGCCGCTAGGCCTACTTTCCGGTCAAATCGAACAGCTTGTGGCAACGACAGGTCCACAGAAGGGCAAGGCCGGATTCACTTTCTCGGATCTGACACAGCGATTGCTTCCGTCGATCGTGCTCGACGCCTACCCGCACCGGAAGATCGACGGGACAGGCGCGTTGGCGGTAGCACGCACGATCGAACCCACACCACCCTTCCGTGACAGTACGGTCTGAGCTGAACAGCGATGACGCAAGCGGTCACGATCCGACGCGATGGCGATATTTTTCAGGCCCGGATGTTCTGGCTGCGCGCAGCTAGGCTTCTGCTGCCAGACACTGATATTCAGCGGGTCGGATTTGAGATCGGTCCGAAGAGCTTTGACGATATCTGGGTGGACTTCCAACCAGGTAGGGCGCGCCGTGACCAATATGGTGCGCCGCTTGTACGCGAACATGCGCAATGCAAATGGCACAGCACCCCCGGCACATTCGGTTACGCCGACCTCATCGACCCGGAATTCATAAACGCCAATGCAAAGTCGCTCCTTCAGCGAGCGCACGGAGCGCATGGGCTGTTGCCCACCGGAGCCGCAGGCGTGCGTTTCAAATTGGTTACGAATTGGCAGATTGGTCGGGAGGATCCACTGCGCTTGATGGTCGGAACGAGATCGAGCGCGCTCCGTGTCGACAGGCTTTTTGCCACGAAAACGGACAATAGCGGAGCGGGTGCGGTACGCAAACTTTGGCGTGAACACCTTGGCATCGACGAGGATGCGCTCGAAGCTTTCGCTCCCGCATTGGCGTTCGGCGGCAGTTGGCATTCGCTTGACGAGTTGCGAGATCATCTCGACCTGCTTTTTCTTTCGAGCGGACTGCGTCGGGTTTCCAGCCATGAGAGCGCCTTTTTCTATGACGACCTGATCTTTCAATGGATGGGACAGGGACGCTTGGAATTCGATGCCGACACCTTCCGGAAGGCATGCGTGAGCGAGGGCCTGCTCGCCACTCAAGCCGGACGTAGCTTCAGCATTGGCGTCAAATCGTTTGAGCATCCCTTCGACCCTTTGGAGGACCGCTGCACCGAAGTGCTCGACCTCACGTCCGAGTTTGATGACCGATTCATCCGCGATGAGCATGACTGGTCGGTTAAGCTCTACCCCGCGCTCAAAAGCTTCCTGACCGCGGCCGCCACGTTCGCGCCGCGGCTCCAGGTAGTTTTCGACACGCACACAAGCCTGGCTTTTGCAGCTGGATCGGTCTTGAATCTCAAGTCGGGTCGAGCAATCGACATCGAGCAGCGCACAGTTGGGCAGGCAATCTGGTCGGCTGACGACCGACCGCCAGAGGCAAGCTGGCCCACGTTCGACGTTGAGACAATCGACCTCGCCGGGGGGAAGAATGATGTCGCGATCGCCATTGGCCTGACCCACGAAATTGCCGCAGATGTCCGAGCTTACGTCGCCAAGGCGCTGCCTGAAGTTGGTCAGGTTCTAGTATGTCGTCCGACAAGCGGGTCGGGAGCGCAATCGGTAGTATGCGGTCGGCACGCTTTCGATCTCGCTGCTGATGTTACCACAAAAATCAGAACTGCTAAGGCCGGAAAGAGCGGGAGCCTCGTCCATCTGTTTATTGCCGCACCGAATGGCTTTACGTTCTTTTTGGGTCAGAGACAGGCGTTGATCGGCCGATTGACGCTTTATGAGTTTGATTTTCAGGCGGACCGGTCGGGGTCCTATACTCCGTCCCTGTCAATGCCGTTCGAGGGTATCTAAAGAACACCAGTGACACTTTACCAGGTCCACTTGGTAAAGTGTCACTGGTGATTAAACGACATTAATCGTCACGGAGAGGATTCACAAACCGCCTTCGATGTGCTTGAAATGTTCCATGTTCCAGCCGGACCTCTTCATCAAGAATGCGCCTGCTGGCGAAGGCGAGATTCCGCTCGAAATCGAGCGTGTGACGCAGTCTTTTTCAAGCTTCCAACCTGACGCAGCGTCGCCGCGGGGTTCTCCATTAGACGAGGATCTCGACCTTCCTGCAGTTCTAGAGCGCCTGGCAGGCGTGTCGGCTCGACCTCGCTATACATACATGGTCCTGAACCTGATCGCGCGCGCGGCGGGTCAGACGGACAGTGCCGGTCCCTATGTACGCGAAGCCGGAGTGGCGACCCCTGTTCGAGACTGGCTTACTGCAGCCCTCATGCCGATGGCGCAGCGAGATGCACGCCGCCGCGTCGTCTTCGCCCAGGTCCGTGCCGATCTCGAGCAGCGAAATGTGCTGCCCGCTGATTCGCTACTGGCGGAGCAAGCGATCAGCGAGGAGGTCCGCGCTCGAATTTTGCGTTCCGGCCGCACAAATGTAAGCCGCGCCGTGTCCGATCTCGTACGCGCCGGGCTTATCCGCCGGCACTATCAGGGTTTCCGCGTCGACCACAAAAATCGCGGGGCGCAGCGAGAAGCGGTCTACACGATCGCGCCGGTCGTGAGGCGCGTTCTGGGAAAGGTCGGCTGATCGACGCGTGATTATTTACGACGGCGTCAAAATGCGGTAATGCTAATATGACGCTAAGACATTGATTTAACATAAGATATATTATCGGACCTACCGATTAATTGGTGCACAGGCGCTGCGTGGACCGGTGAGAAGACCTCGGTAGAAACCGTTGTGGGTGAAGTCAGGACCTGGCTTTTTGCCGAGTGGAGTGATCGGCTGGTAGGTTCGACCCAGAACCCGACGTCCGAGCTTCTCTAACGGCTACCCAACTTCTGCCATTTGTTCAGACTGCGTTCTCGGCGCGGATCGACCGGTTTGGCACGATCCGGTGCCGAGTAAGATTGGATCGCTTAATAGCCATGAGTCAATTTATCGAGGTGGATCAATCGTCGCCCGGGCTGTCAAAACTGAGGAGGATGGCATCGGCGGTTCAGAGGCCGCATTGAGAGGCCCGCAACGTTAAGTCCGCTGAACAGTCACTTTCAGGTATGTGGCAGGTATATCGGTGGCATTGGGGCCACCCCGGTTCTGACTTTGAAATAGTGCTGTTAGCTCCGCAGCAAGCTCCGGCTCGCGGCCGTCTTTGGCTGCCGCCTCGAACGCATTCATCGTCGGCCCATAATAATCCCGAAAGAGCCCTAAAAATGCGGACGGCGATCGCTCATCCCGAAATACGAAGGTGGCGCGTTCGCAAGAAATGTTTTCCGGGCTCACGCCGGCCGATTCGAAGCGTTCACGAACACTTTCCTCGAGGCCCCATGTGACCGGACTGATGAACCCGTCCGGCGGCGGCGGCGTGTAGGCAGCGCTGATCTTCAGTATTTGCGCGACGAGTGTAGGGTCGCCGGGAATCCAGTTGCCCATCACGATCCGGCCGCCGCGCCGCGTAACGCGCACCATTTCGCGGGCAACGTCGAACGGCCGCGGCGCAAACATGGCGCCGAAAATGCTTACGACCAAGTCGAAGCTCTCGTCGGCAATACCATCCAGATTGGACGCATCGCCTTCCTCGAACTGGATATTGTCTAGTCCCGCGTCTGCGGCTCGAGCGTTGCCAGCAGCGACGAGGTTCGCCGCAATGTCAACGCCACGGACGTTTGCCCCACGCCGCGCTGCTGGGATCGCCGTCGTTCCGTCACCGCAGCCCAGATCTAGCACGTCCATCCCAGGCGTTACGCCCAGGCTCTCGACGAGGTCGTCGCCGTTTTGGCGCATCGTCGCGGCGAGTCGGGTGAAATCGCCCTTCTCCCACAAAGCCTTGTTCGGATTCATCGCGAGATCCTATCTGTTCTGCTCGTACTGCTTAACACCTGTAAGCTCAGAAGTCCCTGGATCGACCGGAAGCCAATTGTCGACATAACGGCATCTGGAATTTAGCACTTTCAATATGCATCTGGTAATGTCGTCCTAGTCAGACCGTTTCAGCGACAGCCCTCAACTGAGCGGCTATCAGCAATGCGACAGACGCAAACCCGGCACCGACCAGAAAGGTCGCGTTCGCGCCGAAGCGGTCCCAGACCAGCCCGGCGATGACGCTGGCGAACAGCATCGCGACGCCGGTCATCAAGTTAAACGCGCCGAACGCCGAGCCGCGCAGGTCGGCCGGGGCGTGATCGGCGACGAGCTTGGCGAGCAACCCTTGGGTCAGCGCCATGTGGACACCCCAAAGCGCGATGCCGAGGAACGCGCCGCCGAGGCCCGGCACCAGTCCTAGCGAAAGATCGGCAGCGATCAGCGCGACCAAGCCCCATCCGAACAGCCACCGTGCGGGCACGTGATCTGACCATATTCCAGCCGGATAGGCACCAGCTGCGTAGACGATGTTCATCACGACGAGCACGAGCGGTGCAAGCGCCAGCGGCAGCCCCTCGGTGCTTGCTTTCAGAATCAAAAACGCCTCGCTGAAACGTGCGAGCGTAAAGACGACGCCAATTAACGTTACTATCCAGAACGCGCGCGGCAATCGCTTCAGGTCGTTGAGCCGGACGGGCGGCGCGGGCACCGGAGCGGTCGCGGCAGGCACATCCTCGACGCCGAACACAACGCACGCCACCGCGAGCACCGCCGGGAATACTGCGATCCAGAACACCATGCGGATGTCATTGGCGAACAGCACCATTAGCCCGATCGCAAGCAGCGGCCCCGCAAACGCTCCGACCGTATCGAGCGACTGGCGCAGCCCGAACGCGCGCCCGCGGATTTCGGGCGGGGTGACGTCGGCGACAAGTGCGTCGCGCGGTGCGCCTCGCAAGCCTTTGCCGATGCGGTCGGCAAAACGTGCGCCGAACACAACGGCGGGCGACCCAGCGAGCGCAAATAGCGGCTTGGAGACGGCACCCAGGCCATAGCCGATCAGGATGAGCGCCTTGCGCTTACGCAGCCGGTCGGACAGGTAGCCTGAGAAAACCTTGGCGATCGAGGCCGTCGCCTCGGCGATCCCGTCGATCAGCCCTACAAGGGCGACGCTCGCGCCTAACGTCACAGTCAGGAACAGCGGCAGCAGCGCATGGATCGTCTCCGACGACAGATCCATAAACAGGCTGACCAGCCCAAGTGCCCAGACTGTGCGTGGTATGGGCGGGCGCGTGGTTGCCATCAGTGGCGCAGATAACGTTGCGCAACCTGAAGGACTATGACGGCGACAATAGACATCTTCGGGGTCCCATACCGCCGCGGAGCGGGCGGACATAACTGACCGCTTTTGGTCTGCCTTGTCGAGGGGAAGAACGACGACTTTTGGGCGGTCGTCGTCCGGCAGCTTCGCGGCTGCGAGTGACCCATAAGGCGACAGTCAGCGTATCCAAGCTGCTCCCCAACTTCCGCCGTTCGTCCACCTCCGCTATCCACGGCTTTTGGTCTGGATGAGCCCCTATAGCGTGCGTCAGCCGTTCCGGTTGGCCCAGAGCTCGGCGATGTCGATGTTTGGGAGCGCCTCCTTCATCCGTCGCTTCGCGTTATCGGAAAAACACGGAATCTTCTGCGCTCCGAATTCGAAAACGTGACAACAATTCGGGTCGTCGTCGATGCCGAGATGTACGCGGAGAACCTTGGCTTTGGGCTGGCTGAGGCCGACCTCAGTGGCAAGCTCGTTTCGCTGAAGGTGAAACTTCTTGCGAAGATCGACTTCGCGGACGGCTCCCGCTGCCGCCGGATCGTCGCCACCAACGTAGTGAACGGGCGCACCCTGCTTTTTCGTGAAATGGACGACCAAGTTCACTCCGTCACCCTCCGTGGTGGTGCCAACGGTCGCTAGGCGCGGGAATACCGCGGTGAATTCCGCGCCACCACGCATTGCTTTCTCGATCCGGTCGATGTCCCGTTCGGAGATCTCGACCTTGTCTGTCACGATCGCCTCCATGGCCAGCATAGCGCGGATTCGCGCACGCGCCTCGTCGCGCGCTCGACGGCCGGGCTGCAGCAGCTCGTTGACGTAATTGAACTCTATATCGACGAGGAATTCGAAGTCGCCCGGTGGCTTGCTCGAGATCGGTAAGACCCGGGGTGGGATGTGCTCCTGCAGAGCCACATCGAGGTTGCGCTTCAAATAGGCATCGAACGCAGTGATCAGCGCCCGAAGTTGCATGTAAAGCAAGTCCTCTGACACGAAGACAAACCAGTGCTGCGCCGCGTCCCGCTGAGCGTCGATAGCCCGCATTATGCCAGCCTCGTCGGCCGTAAGGTCGTGGTGCGACTGACAAAGGCGCAGACACTTTTCAAAGCCGATTGATTTGCCGCTGTCTTTGTCGAAGACCTTCGCTTTACCCTGGACGAGGACAGCCTTGAGCAGCATTTCGCAGGCGTGCTGGGTGTGCATCAGGACCGTGGTGACCCGTCCGGTGTCGTCGTAGCTGTTGAACGCCGTCATTGCGGTCCGAAGCGACTCGATCGCCTTGGTCTTAAGCGTTCGCGCATCGCGTACCAGCTTCATCTTGCCCCCCGGGATCTGTTACCCGCAGACGCAACATGCTCACGCAAATGCACCATGTCGACATACAGCGTCTGCCAACTAGCAATTTCGATCGCAACCGGGGCCGAATGCCCGGCGGGTTTGTTAGCTAGCAGGGCTCTTCCTCGAACACTTGGTCGGTGGCGACCCATAAGCAATTGAAACGCGGTCAGTCGGGCCGCCCGCCAAAGGAGATGAAAGCCATTCGCAGTTCGCCGCATTTCTGCCGCTTTTCAACGAGCAAGGGGTAGATCGACCGACCATTCGACCCAAAATCGTCGTCATGACAAACCTTTGCGACAGCGGGCCGCTGGCGGCGATCAGCGAATTCGAGCAACGCTCAAAGCACGCAGAGACGCTCGATCAACTGTCGGCGCTAGTCGATGCCATCGTCAGAGAAGCTGGCTTCCGATGGTTTGCCTTGGTTCACAATGTCGATTTGGCCAGACGCAGCAACAAGGCCCTGTTGCTGACGACCTATCCGGAAGCGTGGGTCGAGGAGATAATCGAAAATCGACTTTATCTGGACGACCCAGTCCACGCCGCCTGTACACGGTCGCCTTCAGGTTTGACTTGGGACCGGATCGGGGATTTCATCACGATGAGCCCGCGGCAGGCCACGATCCTCGAGCGGGGCCGCGCTCATGGCCTGGACGCGGGTTTCACGATGCCGATCCGCGTCAGCGATGAGCCAGAGGCGATGTTTACGGTGTCTCGGTCAGGCGACCACGAAGTGACGAGCGACGAAGTGCTGGTGGCTCGTCTCATCGGCACTGTGGCCTTCGATCGCGGACGGTCGATCCTTGGCGACGATCGCCAGGTATATGCGCCAGTGGCGCTCAGCCCTCGCCAGATTGAGTGTATTGCGCTGGTCGCGCAGGGCAAGAGCGATTGGGAGTGCGCGCAGATCCTTGGCCTCGGCCGCGACACTGTACACGAATATGTCGAGGCTGCCCGCCGACGCTACGGTGTTCGCCGGCGAACCCAGTTGGTCTTGCGGGCAGTTCGTGACGGCCATCTGAACATCGACGCCTTGATCTGACCGCGCGCGGCTCAGACCGCTCCATTTTTATGCCGTGATCCTATCAACCGACCCGTAGTGGCAGAACTAGCGGTAGGGGTTCGAGCGCGTTCCCCGCAGACCGATGCGTTGCCGGTCATAGCCTTTGCGATCAGCATCACCGTGTACGTCAGCACGACGCACCGATCACTTTGCCGTCGCCGGGTGACCACAGGCACCACCCCCGGCATTTCTCTCATCGCGAGTAGAAAACCGCGTGACCCCCCTGACCGGGGGGATTGTCCCGGAGCGGCATAATCGGTTCAAAAGGCTAGCGATTTCGAGATTTCAAATGCCGCAATCCAAGCCCTGTTTGGGGTCGCGACATGGAGTGAGAAGATGCCGCGCCGTCGTTACGCCTTAGCCACGCCGTCAAAGGCGATCTGCTTGTTAGAGGCACCAGCGTCCACGAACCCAGGCGGTCGGCGATGATCCTCGATATCGCCACCGTCGTCGCGCTTGCACACCAATGTGCGCCGTCGGTGGCGGCGGAAACGCTCGTTTCGGTCGTCCACACCGAAAGCCATTTCAATCCCTATGCGATCGGCATTAACGCCAAGGGCGTTGCAGCCCCTGACCCGGCTAATCGGGCATCGGCGGCCGCCGCCGCACGGACATTGATCGCCCGCGGCTATAACATTGATCTGGGGTTGGGGCAGATCAACAGCGCCAATCTCAAATGGCTCGGCCTTTCGGTAGAAGATGCTTTTGACCCCTGCCGCAACCTTGCCGCCGCAGCGCGCGTGTTGTCTGGCAACTATCTGAGCGTCGTCCGCTCGAGCCCGTCGACAGAAGCGGCGATCGCGACCGCTGTGTCGATGTACAATACCGGCAGCCGCTCGCGCGGCTTTGGCAATGGCTATGTCGGCCGCGTCTATGCCTCATCGACTGTCGTCGTCCCGGCAATCCGGCACGGCCTAGCGCCGACCACGACCACCACCCCTGCCCCGCCACCAGCTCTTGGCACGCAAGCACCAGCGGCATCGGCGCCGACCATCACGGTTGACTGGGACACATCGGCGGATGCGCAAACGGCCAAATTGATGGTCTTCGGCAGTGCATCCAGCAGCTCAAAGAAAGGACAATCCGAATGACCGCTTTTGCGACAACCTCCGCCGTTTGGCTCACTCCGCGCCGACGCGCGTTCACACAATATCTGGCGCTGGCCGTCACCGTCTTGGCGGTGTCGTTGCTGCTGACCGATCCGGCCTATGCTCAGGCGGCAGACGGCGTCACCTCGATGGCCGAGAACATCAAGACATGGCTGACCGGGACATTCGCCAAGACGATTGCGGTGATCGCGGTCGTCATCGTTGGCTTCATGTTTTTTACTGGTCGGGCAAGCCTTGGGCTCCTGGTCACGGTGATCGTCGGGATCTTCATCGTGTTCAGCGCGCAGTGGATCGTCGATACCATCACCGGCGGCGCGTGAGTACGGCGCCGTGGACGACGAAAGGCTCCGGGAAGAAACGCTCTTCCTCGCCGTGACGCGGCCAACGATGTGGCTGGGTGTGCCGATCGAGGCATCCCTGCCCATCGCGCTGGCCGCGTGCCTGACCCTCATCATCACCGGCAATCCACTCTATGCGATGGCACTGGCAGGCGCCTTCCTCGCCATTGCGCGGTTGATCGTTCGCCACGACACCAATGCCTTTCGCTTGTTGTGGCTTTGGACCATGACGAAGGCGCGCTGCCGAAACCGCGCCTGGTGGGGCGGCAGTTCCTATTCGCCGCTGCCGATCGCCGGCGCCAAGCGTCAGGGCTTCGCTCGTGGCTAGTGGCGCGATCTCGCTCGGTGCCACGTCAGCCCGAACGCCCTGGCGGATCCTCAAGAACGAGGCCGACCCCGCGCGTTACCTGCCCTATGCGCGCCATATCGACGATCACGTCATCGCGCTTGATGGCCGCGATCTGATGATGATGTTCAAGCTCGACGGTCTCGCGTTCGAGACGGCTGACCCCCTCCATCTCAACGACTGGCACGAGAAGCTGAACGGCACGCTGCGCAACATTGCCGACGATCGTCTCGCGATCTGGACCCACATCGTGCGCCGCCCAATTACCGATTATCCGCAAGGAGAGTTCCGGTCGGATTTCGCTGCAGATCTGGACGCGAAGTACCGCGCCCGGGTCACGGCCAAGCGTATGTTCGTCAACGAACTGTATCTGACCCTGATCATGCGCCCGTCCGTTGGTTCGGCCGATCGGACGGGGGTTTTGCTGCGACGCCTCTCTACTGCCCGCAAGGAGGGCGAGGAGGTCGACGAAGACGAGCTTGCGCGCTTTGAGGACAAGGCGCGCGACATCGAGAAGCTGTTGGCCCGATGCCGGCCGCTCAGGCTCAGCCTCTACGAACACAATGGCCTGATGTTCTCACAGCCCCTTGAGGTGCTGGAACTCGTGATGATGGGCCGAGCGGCGCGCGTCCCGCTCGTACGTGGTCATCTGGGCTCTGCCATTTACGGTGAGCGCGTCATCTTCGGCCGTGAGACCGTTGAGGTGCGCGCGCATGACGAAAGTCGCTTCGTCGGCTTGTTCGGCATTCGCGAGTATCCGGCCATGACCCGGCCGGGCCAGATGAACGCCCTGCTCTCACAGGATTTTGCATTCGTCGTGACGCAATCCTTCGCGTTCATGGGCAAGGCACGGGCGTCGGAGCGGTTGCGTCGGCGTCAGAACCAGATGGCATCGACCGAAGATGCCGCTGCCAGCCAGGCAATCGAACTGGCGGATGCGGCCGACGACCTTCAAAGCAATCGATTCGTGCTCGGCGAGCATCATTTCTCTCTCGCGGTATTCGGTGAAAACCAGAAGCGTCTGGCCGAGAACCTGTCGACGGCCCGGGCTGCGCTGGCGGACGCCGGTCTTGTATCGGCGCGTGAAGGCCCGGCGCTCGAAGCCGCCTTCTGGTCGCAGCTACCCGGCAACTTCTCGTGGCGGGCGCGGCCGGCCGCGATCACGTCGCGCAATTTCGCAGCGCTATCGCCGTTCCATACCTTCCCGGCCGGAAAGCCCGATGGCAATCACTGGGGCGCGGCGATCGCGCTGATGAAGACCGCTGCCCAATCTCCCTTCTACTTCAATTTCCATGTGAACGATCTCGGGCACACGCTGATCATCGGCCCCTCGGGCGGCGGCAAGACCGTGGTGCAGAACTTCCTGATGGCGCAGCTCGAGAAGACCGGCGCGCAGCAGATCTTTATCGACAAGGATCGCGGCGCGGAGATCTATGTGCGGTCCTCGGGCGGCACCTACCTCGCGTTGCGAAACGGTGTGCCGACCGGGTTCGCCCCGCTCCGCGCGCTCGATCAGACGCCCGGCAATATTGTCTTCCTCGGCAGACTGATCCGGCATCTCGTGACGCCAGCTGGATCGCAGCTCGGCGTTACCCAAGAGAGGATGATCGACGAGGGTATCCTCTCGATCGGGCGTCTCCCTCCGGAAGAAAGGTCAATTCTCGCGCTGCGCCAGCTGCTTGGACAACGCGATCCGGAAGGGATCGGCGCGCGATTGGAGAAATGGTCCCGCGGCGGGGCGCTTGGCTGGGTGTTCGACAATGACCGGGACGAGCTGACGCTCGAGGCCCGGTTCATCGGCTTCGACATGACGGACTTCCTCGACAACCCAGAGATCCGCACGCCGCTGATGATGTACATGTTCCATCGCATTGATGCGCTGCTCGACGGTCGCCGGCTTGTGATCGACATCGACGAGTTCTGGAAGGCACTCGGTGACGACGCCTTCCGCGCCTTCGCGCAAGACGGCCTGAAGACCTACCGCAAGCAGAATGCCTTTCTGGTGTTCGGCACCCAGAGCCCGGCTGACGCGCTTCGCTCGGACATCTCGCACAGCATCATGGAGCAGGTCGCCACCAAGATCCTGTTGCCCAACCCCTATGGCCGCGAGGTCGATTATATCGACGGCCTCGGTCTCACGCGCGCCGAATTCAAGCTCATCAGGAACGACCTCATTCCCGAAAGCCGGCGCTTCCTGGTGAAGCAGGGCCACGATTCCATCGTTGTGGAACTCGACCTGGGCGGTCTGTCGGACGAGTTGGCCGTCCTCTCGGGCACCACCGAGACCGTCGGCATCCTCGATCAGGTCCGGGCTGAGCTTGGCGATGATCCCAGCGACTGGCTGCCCGTGTTCCACGAGCGTCGGCGCGCAACCACCAGAAGGAAAGGATAAGGTCATGAAGGCTATTCGAACGCTGGCGATCGTCGGCGCGTGTGCGATGTCGGCGCCGGCCTATGCGCAGGGGATACCCGTCCACGACACTGCAACGTTCTTGCAGACGCTCTCGACGGTGAAAAACACGCTGTCGATGATCGAGCAGGGCAAGCAGCAGATTTCGCAGGCAACTGAACTCTACAACAGCGTCAACAAACTGACGAACGTCAACCAGATCGCGTCGTCGCTCAATACTGACGCCGTTCGCCACCTGCTCCCACGCGAGGCGCGCGACATACAGAAATTGATGTCGTCCGACATGTCAGGCTTGGGGAGCCTGGGTTCGTCCGCCGCGCGAATTCGCAGCAGCAATCGTGTCGAACTGCCGGACCTTCGGCCGGGCGCGACGGCGTTCGAGCGATCCAATCGCGATTCCATCTTACAAAATGGCGAGATGGCCGCCCGCGACGCGGCAATCGCCGAAGCGGCTTACGGGGTCACCGCCCAACGGACGACCGGTCTCGAGGAGCTTCGCTCCTCACTCGACAGCGCCTCAGACGCGAAAGAAGTCATGGACATTCAGGCCCGGATTGGCGTCGAAAACGCACATATTCAAAACGACGCCGTCCAGCTTCAGGCGCTTCAGATGCGGCAGGCCGCCGAGGCGAGACTGCGTTCGCAGCGAGATGATGAAAGCGGCCTCGCCAAACTTCAGCAGAGCCTGAGTAGTCGGCCGTGAAGCGGATCGCTGCGTTCCTCCCTGCTCTGACGGCCACACTCCTGAGTGGTTGCGGGCAGTCGGTCGGCAAGGCCGACCTGAAGTCCGATCCCAAGCTGCGCGCTGAAATCCTCGTCGCCTGCGCCAACGGCACTCACAATAATGCCCAGGAGTGCAGCAACGCGAAGGACGTCGAGAACGCTGACAAGCTCGAGCGTTCGCTGGGTCACAAATAAGCGAGGAACTGGCCATGGCGTCCACACTCTTCGCGGATATTTACACCAACATCGACGGCAAGCTCGATCTCTTCCTCAACGAGCGTCTCAACAACGTCATTGAGGTCGTGAGAGGACCGCTGGCGCTTGGCCTGGTCATCTACATCGCGCTGTTCGGGTACATGGTGATGCGCGGTATCGTCAGCGAGCCCTGGGGCGAGCTGGTCTACCGGATGGTGAAGCTGTGCCTGCTCTACGTTGCGGCCACGACGGTCGCTTATTCGGAGTGGATCACGAACCCGCTTTTTCACGGGATGCCGGATGCAATCTCCCAGGCGCTGGCGGGCAAGACCATCACCAGCGTCGGTGCGGTGTTCGACGATTATTTCGGGCAGGTCGATTCCATCGTCCTGATCATCCGGACGGAAGCCGCGACCTATCTCGACATCAACCCCTGGAAGCTCGTCCTGCTCACGCTGGCGGTAGCGATTTACGGTTTAGCGGGCCTCTCTGCGGCGATCGGGTTTGCGATCACCGTGTTCGCAAAGGTGGCGCTCGCCGTCGTGATCGCGCTCGGGCCGATTTTTATCGCGCTCGCGCTCTTCGAGACCACCCGGCGGTTCTTCTACGGGTGGCTGGGCCAGGTGTTCAACTACATCGTCCTGATGGCTGTGATCATCGCCATCACGGCCTTGATCACCGATCTCGGCGCTACAGCACTGACCGCGGCCGAAGGCACGCCTGACGTGACGATCGGCGCTGTATTGTTCGCGGTATATATCTTCCTCGGCACGATCTTCTTTTTCCAGGCGCCGTCGATCGCGACGGGCATCGCCGGCGGCGCTGCGGCCGGGGTCGGAGCTTTTGCGGGGTCCGCGTGGGGAACCATGGCGGCACCGTTCCAGCAAGCCCGCGCCACACGCAACAGCCGCAATCTCGAACGTGCCGCCGCTCGCGGTGGTTCGGTCAGCCGCGCCTAATGACCAGGGAAAATTCCATGACGAGTTCATCAACGCCGATCTACATCCTGCGCAGTTCGGTCGCACTGCTGATGATCCTTCCTTCCATGTCGAGCGGGGCTTCTGGCCCGAAAAAGCTGCCCGTCTGTGACGGGAAGCACATGCGCTACGTGAATATTTACGGGAGCGTCCTACCCGGCTCGCCGATCCCGGGCGTCGTAGCGCCCCCTGCCCCGCCGCCTGTCCCGCCAGTCATGCAACCGCCCGAAGGTGCATCAGCGCCGCCACCGGTTCCGGTTCCCGCGCCCGACAAGACATCCATGCGGGATGCGCCCCGCAATCATGGGAGCTGCTGACCATGCGCAGCCAGGTCGAGGGCGTACCCGCGAAGGACGCAGAACTCTATTTCGGTCAGGCGCGGTCCTGGGACCAGGACCGGCAGCGCAAATCGCTGCGGTCCGAACGCATTGCGTGGATCGTGGCTGCCCTGGCATTGATGGTATCAGCGGCCGAGGGCTTCGCTCTCGCCGGGCTTGCTCCGCTCAAGACGGTGATGCCCTATATCATCCGGGTCAACCAGACGACGGGCGCCGTCGACGTCCAGACCACGCTCACCCAAAAGCCGATGCGCTATGACGAGGCGGTGACGAAATTCTTCCTGGCCCAGTACGTCAGGGCACGCGAGAGCTGGCTGTCGGCCGCGGCCGAAGAGAATTTCAGAGCGGTCACGATCTTGTCCGAGCCTGGCGAACAGCAGCGCTGGGGCCGCTTCTTCAGCTCAAACAATCAAAACAGCCCGCAGGTCGTCTGGGGCAAGGGCGCGACCGTCCAGGCACGCGTTCGCAACATCGCCTTTATCAACGATCGCGTCGCCAATGTGCGCTTCACGCGCACGGTCCAGACCGACACCGACACGCAGAGCACCGACTGGATCGCGACCGTGACGTTCCGTTATACGAACGCGCCGATGGCCGAAGGGGATCGCTACCGCAATCCGCTAGGCTTTCAGGTCGAGAACTACCGGGCCGACCCGGAGGTGGTGCGGTGAACCGGCTCGTTTGCCTCGCAAGCGCTGTCGCGCTGATCGCTGCCCCTGCCCTTGCCGAGGATACGCCGCGCGGCGGCCCCTCGGACCCGCGCGTAAAGTTCGTCGAGTATCAGGAAACGCAGGTCTACCGGATTGTCGGCACCTTCCGCACCGCGACCCAGATCGTGCTCGGTGCCGATGAGACGATTGAGCATGTGGCGCTCGGCGACACGGTGTCGTGGGAAGTTGCTGTCGCTGGCCATATCCTGTTCCTGAAACCACGCGAACGTGCGGGGCCGACCAACCTCATCGTCACGACCAATCGGGGCGGTGAGCTCCGCAACTACGCCTTCGAGCTTACCGCGCGTCGAGGACCGATCAGCAGCAAGAGCGCCAATACCTATTTTCAGGTTCGCTTCCGGTATCCGCGTGACGAGGCCGAGCGCGCGGCGCGTATGCAGGCGACACGGGAGGCGCAGCGCGTGGCAGCGCTGCAGGCAAGCGTCGTCCGGGGAGCCCTCGACCATGGCGTGATCGAGGGTCCGCGCAATCTGAACTACAAGGTCCAGGGATCGAGCGATCTGCAGCCATCGGAGATTTCCGACAATGGCCAGTTCACGGTTCTGCGCTTCCCCGGCAATCACGAGATCCCAGCCATTTACATGGTGCGACCAGATGGGACCGAGACGCTGGTCCCCTTCGACGTTCGGGACGAGTTCGTGGTCGTGCACATTGTCACAGCCCAACTCCGACTGCGGCGAAACCGGGAAGTGCTCTGCATCTATAACCTGGCCCCGACACCTTACGGCATCGATCACGGCACGAACACCGCATCGCCGCACGTCGAGCGCACCATGCAAGACCCGAAGGAGTGAGCGCTATGGACGAATTTGCGCGGGAAGACCGCCGTCGCCCACAGGGTGATCCGACCCCGGAACGCGACGAGATCGTCCGCGAACGCGGCATCGATCCGATCGGTGGCATGACGCCGGCGAAGCGAAACGGTGCCCTGATCTTTGCCGGCACCGCGATGGTGCTCGGCATTCTGTGGGTAAATTCAGGAACGGGTAGCAAGACCGCTGGCAACCTGATGGCAAAGCCCGAGGCTACCGCCCGACGCACCGATCTGGCAGCGCGCGAGACGGTTGCCTATGATGCGGTCGCGGTCCGGCCGAAACCCCTGGGCGCGGTCCCGGACCCGAATGCGCCCGTCATCAACCCGCCACCCGGCGCCCGCGACGTCGGCCCGGACGGTCAGATTGTACCGGCAATGCAGCCTGGGGCCGCGCCGACGGCGACCGCACCGACCAAAGGCCAGAACCTGGCAGACCAGGCGCGGCGATCGACATTGATCGCTTATGGCGGTCGCGCGCCGATCCCAGGTTCGGCCGCTGCCAATGGCGCGCCGGCTGACCCCAGCGAGGCGGGCGGCGGTGACGGGCAGGCAGCACCAGGCGCCCGCGGCACCCCGAATGCGCTCGATGCGCTGCGGCAGAGCTCGGCCGTCGGGGAAGCGCGCGCAGCGATGCTCCCCAATCGCAACTATCTCGTCACCGCCGGCACGTTGATCCCGTGCATCCTGCAAACCGCGATGAATTCGGCCCAACCCGGCTACACATCCTGCCTGATCCCGCGCGACGTCTATTCCGAAAATGGCCGTGTCGTCTTGATGGAGAAGGGCACGAAGGTGCTCGGCGAGTATCATGGCGGCATCCAGCAAGGGCAGAACCGTCTGTTCGTGCTCTGGACGCGCGCGGTAACGCCGCAGGGGGTTCGCATCGACCTGGCTTCGCCGGGCTCGGACGCGCTTGGCCGGGCGGGCATCGCCGGATCCGTCGACACCTTCTTCTGGGCGCGGTTCGGCAGTGCGCTGCTGCTCTCGCTGGTCGATGACGCCGCCTACATCGCGGGGCAATCGGTTTCGGGTGGCAGCAACAACTTCAACAACACCACACGGACGCCGAGCGAGGGCGCTGGGATCGCGCTACAGAACAGCATCAACATCAGACCCGTTCTGAAGAAGAACCAGGGCGAAGAGGTCGGAATCTTCGTCGCCAAGGATTTCAACTTCGCCGACGTCTACAATCTGGAGCTGCGGCGCTGAACGTGAGCGACACCGCGGTCCTGCGCCATTATCTCGCGCCGATCCTGCCGCTGCTCGAGCCGGCCGAGGTCACCGAGCTTGTGATCAACAAGCCCGGCGAGGTCGGAATCGAGGACCATCTGGGCTGGCATTGGCACACTGTCCCCGAACTCGACAGCGAATGGCTCGCGACCCTCGCCGTCGCGGCCGCAAGCTTTACCCGGCAGGACGTGAATGCGGAAACGCCGATCTGCTCGACGATCCTGCCAGGGGGCGAGCGTTGCCAGATCGTGATCCCGTCGGTGACGCCGACGGGCGCGCCGTCCTTCACCGTCCGCAAGCCTTCGCGCGTAACCCTCGCGATAGACCAACTCGCACAATCGGGTCTGTTCGCGGGCACGCGCGCCGCGGCGCAAGGCCTTGGCGAAGTCGATGCGCAGCTTATCGCGCAGCGCGACCTCGGCGATTGGCCCGCTTTCTTTCGAACGGCCGTCGCCGCCCGCAAGAATATCCTGGTCAGCGGCGCGACCGGTTCGGGCAAGACCACGTTCGCCAAGGCACTGATCCAGCTGATCCCGTCCGACGAACGGCTGCTGACGATCGAGGATACGCGCGAGCTCGTCGTCGAGCATCGCAACGTCGTTCATATGGTCTATTCAAGCGAGCGACAGGGCCTGGCCAAGGTCGGCCCCAAGCAGTTGCTCGAAAGCGCGCTGCGGATGCGGCCCGATCGCATCCTGCTGCAGGAGCTGCGCGACGGGACGGCCTTTTTCTACCTGCGCAACGTGAATTCGGGCCACCCCGGATCGATTACGACGGTCCATGCCGGCTCGGCGATGGGCGCTTTCGAACAGCTGACCTTGTTGGTGAAGGAGTCAGAGGGCGGCCGGGATCTCGCCCGTGACGACATTCGTGGCCTGCTCCGCATGCTGGTCGATGTCGTCGTCCAGACGCGCAAGCGCGCCGGCAAATTCGAAGTCGAGGAGGTGTATTTTGATCCGCCTGTCGGACGCGCGGCCGCTCACTAAGGTCGCGATCATTGCCGGGATTCTTGCAGCGGCGCTTTTGGCATGCGCGCTCTGCGCCGTGCTGGTCGCGCTGGTCGGCCTCAAACAGATCGGGCCGCAGATGGACGTCTCGGCCGTGCCGGCGTGGCTCTGGTATTATCGCGGTGATCCGCTCCTGCACCTCTGGCTCAAGCGCGGCGCGCTGGTCAGCGGCGCCACCGCGTTCGTGATCCTGCTTGTCATTCTCAAGCGCGGCCGCTCCCTGCACGGCGAGGCACGCTTTGCAAACGAGGGCGAAATCCGGCGCGAGCAGTTGCGCAGCACGTCCGGGATTATCGTAGGACAAAAAGGCGGCCGCTATCTCGTTTTTGGAGGCACCGAGCACGTTCTGCTCGAAGCACCGACCCGTGCCGGTAAAGGTGTCGGCGTCGTGATCCCCAATCTGCTCAGCTGGGCGGACTCGGTCGTTGTACTCGATGTAAAGCGCGAGAATTGGGACATCACCGCAGGGTTCCGGGCGCGGCATGGGCAGAAGGTCCATCTCTTCGATCCGCTCGATCCCGAGGGGCGCACCGCGCGCTACAATCCGCTGAGCTTCATTGACCGGCTCGATGACACCGATGTGGTCAACGAGTTGCAGAAGATTGGCGGGATGCTGTTCCCCGCGCCTGAAAAGTCCGATCCCTTCTGGGCCGAAGCCGCCCGCGCGGCGTTTGTGGGGGTCGGCGCGCTGGTTGCGGCCAACCCTGCCTTGCCCTTCACGATCGGCGAGATTTACCGACGGCTGACCGAAGGCGATCCCAAGGTCGAACTGCCCAAGGTCGTGGAGGAAGCACAGAAGCGCGGGCAGCGGTTGAGCCAGGCATGCGTTTCGGCACTGAGCGATTTCACGTCCGCGTCGGACAACACGTTTTCCGGTATCAAGCAGACCATCACATCCAAGCTCAATCTGTGGCTCAACCCCTATGTCGACGCGGCGACTTCGGAGACCGACTTCGATCTGCGGCAGGTGCGCCGCGAGCGGATGTCGATCTATCTGGGGGTCTCGCCGGACAATATCGACCGGATCGCCCCGGTCTATAATCTGTTCCTCCAGCAACTGATCGACCTCAACACGCGGGAACTGCCAGCGACCGGCGGCCAGGTGCCGGTTCTGGTCCTGCTCGATGAGTTTGCGCGCCTGGGCAAGGCCCCAGTGATCGCGTCGGCCTTTTCCTATGTCGCGGGATACGGCCTGCGGTTGCTGCCGGTGATCCAGAGCCGGTCGCAGCCGCGGGGCATATACGGCCCCGACGTCACCGACGAGATCATCGCCAATTGCGGCCTAGAGGTGGTGTTCACGCCCAAGGAATTGCGGGTGGCGAACGAGCTGTCCGAACGGCTCGGCTTCTTCACGATGAACGTGAAATCAAGGAGCCGCACGATTCACGGGATGCTCGCCAATCGCAGCATTTCGGAGTCCGACCAGCGTCGTGCATTGATGATGCCGCAAGAGCTGATGCAGATGCCCAAGGGCGATCTGTTGTTGCTGCGTGGTGGTATTCCGCCGGTTCGCGCGCGCAAGATCGAGTATTTCCGGTCAAAGCGCTTCACCGACAGGATATCCGATCCGCCGAAGGTCGCGCCGCGGCTGATCCTGATGCGCGAGCCCAAATCCAACCCGACACAGGCAGGCGCAGCGACCGGTAGCGACATCCTCGCGCAGGCGATTGAAGCGAAGCGCGCCGCCCTGCACGCGCCGCCACCACCAAAGCAAGAGCCTGTCGTGACGCGCACTCTGACCGACGATGAACTGTCCGGCTATGCCGAGATCACCGATGACATGCTGGTGCTGGGTGAGCTTGAGGCGTTGCCGCCGCCCGGCGACGAGAAGGCGGCACTCGATTTCGTGATGGCGATGACCGCCCGCGCGGCGATTGAGCCGGAGGACGCTGGCGACCTTTCTCAAAACCTAGTGACTGGGAGGCATGACCATGGCCGATAAGGAGAAGGCGCCGGCGACCAAGCCGCGTGGCAGGACCAACGGCGTCGCCATCGACGACAAGGATCGCAGCAACAGGGTAGCGTCTGGAGCCGTCATGCCCGAGCCTGAAGCGGTCGGGCAATCGAAGGGCGTGGAGCGAAGGGCCAAGGACCCGGGCGTCACGGAGCGCAATGTCGGGACCGACAAGAAGCTGAAAGCTCCCTCGGTCGAGGCGGGTGACATGCCCGAGGCGGTGCGCAAACGCTATTATGCCGACAAGGCGAAATGGTCGGGCGATCCCGCATACTTTACCTCAGCGGAAACGAAGGATCCGGCGTTTCGCGATCAGGGGCGTCGACTGGTCACGGCGACCGAGAGCCAGGAGGTGGTGAAGGATCTCGTCGCCATCGCCCAGCATCGTTCGTGGGACAGAATCCATGTCACCGGAACCGAGGCATTCCGGCGATCGGTGTGGTTGGAGGCGGGCCAAAAGGGGCTCGAAGTCCGGGGCTATAAGCCGAATGATCGTGATTTGCAGGAACTCGACCGGCTGCGCAGCGACGCGAGCAAGAACACGATTGCACCGATGGTCGCGCGCGATGCCACTGAAAGCCGCAACCCGGCTTCGGCGCAGCGATCGGAAGAGTCCCCTGCCCCTGCCCGCCAACTTGGTGAGCATGTCGATAGACGTTCGCTGCCCAACGATCGCGCCGTCGATAGTCAAATGCGCGTCATGGAGGCGGTGATCCGGCGGACCCTGTTCGATAACCCCGAGGCGGTGACGCGGGTGATGACGGTCGCGCGCGCCCAACTCGATGCCCATGTAGCAGCAGGTCGGACGATCCAGCCCGCGGTCGTTCGCGATACCGGTGCGTCCGTACAACGCGGGCCCGGGGCGGAACGCGTGTTGCAAGCTCGGCAAGGACGTGATCACAAGCCGCCGGAGCGAAACCGATCACGCTGACCGTCCTGCCCAAATTCCCTGCGCAGTAAATATGGACATATTAGCGAACATTCGCTATTTGGATCATATTCACTGGACATCAAATATGCTCAAGTTCGAGATTGAAGAAGGCGAGTTGCTGGAAAGTTTGGTCACCGCGATCAGCAAATTGCCCGAGGGGCAGGCCATTCTGCGAGCGCGGGAGGTTCCGATCGGCCGCAATGGACGCGCCGACGCGCTCGTCGATATCGTGGTGGGTGGACGGCCGATGCAATTGCTGGTCGAAGCTAAGCGCGATGCCTTTCCCCGCGATGTGCGCGAATCCGTGTGGCAGCTTCGAACCAACGC